>CAXTPM010000380.1:0-5550 GCA_964245865.1 uncultured Fimbriiglobus sp.
ACGCTCTTGGTGAGCACGCTGGTGTTCAAGTTCGGCCTCGGCACCAGCTTCGCCGGCGGACTGCTGCAAACCGTGCGCGCCGTCGCCACGCAGGCCGACCTGGGCGAGCACGAGGACTGGCCCGACTGGGCGAAGGTGTTTTTAAGCGGCCTGAAGCTCACCGGCGCCGCGCTGCTGGCGGCGTTCACCGCAATCCTCACGCAGTACCTGGTGCGCGCCAAACTCGGCGGCGCGCTGGAACTACGCCGCATCCCCGAGTCCGGGCACGTGGTCGTCTGCGGCCTCGGCAACGTCGGCTACCGCACCGTCGAGGAGTTAGTGCGCCTCGGCCGGCCGGTAGTGGCGATCGACCGCGACGCTCAGGGGGCGTTCGTCACCACCGTCAGGCGACTGGGCGTCGCGGTCATCCACGCCGACGCCACCGTGCCGGCGGTGCTCGCGCAGGCCCGCGCCTCGGACGCGCTGGCCGTGGTCGCGGCGACTTCGAGCGACCTGGCCAACCTCGAGATCGCACTGCTCGCCAGGGAGTTGCCGGGCAGGCCGCGCGCGGTGGTGCGCGTGACCGACCCGAACCTCGCCGACGCCATCAAGACCGCCAGCGGCCTACCACTTGCGATCGGCGTGGCCGACCTCGCCGCCCCGGCGTTCGCCGCCGCGCTCTTCGGCGACCGGGTGCAGACGCTCATCCCCTTCGCCGGGCGCACGCTCGCGGCGGTGGAACTCGTCGTCCAGGCCGGCGACGCCTGCCTCGACGGCGTGCTGCTGGGCGTGGCGATGGCCGACTACGAGTTCCTGCCCGTCGCGCTCGGCGGCAGGCCCGACTTCACCGCCGACGGCATCCCGAGCGCCACCCGGCTCGTCCCCGGCGACCGGCTGACGGTCTTGCTCGAACTCGCACGGCTGGAGCGCATTCTGAAGCGCGAACCCGCCCCGGCCGCGTGGTCGGTCGAGGTGCGGCAGGTGCCCACCATCGCCAGCGCCGCGGTGGTGCCCCTGATCCGCACGACCTTGGGGTGCGACCAACTCGAGGCCGAGCGATTGGCGGTCGGCGGGCCGTTCGTCCTGGCCAAGAAGCTCACGCGCGGCGCGGCCGAGGAGCTGGCCGGGCGCCTGATGCGGGAGCGCGTGGAGGTGCTGGTGGTGCCGGCGTAACGGGAGGGCAAAACGAAGCAACCGCGGGAAGCCCGCCGTCCGCGACGGCGCGCTTCCGGCCCCCTCCCCTACCCCAGCACCCTCAGCAGCGCCCGCCCCAAGAGCCGCGCCTTCGCCCACTTGCTGGCGCGCGGCCGCGCGCTCCACACGTCGTGCCCCGCCGCCTCGATCGCACCCAGCGTCAGTACCCCGCCGCCGTGGAACAGGGCGAACGGCGCGCGTACGCCACGCGGCAAGTCGGATAACAGAGGCTCGCCGCGGTCGAAGTAGCCGCGCGTTCTCGCCACCTGCGCCGCAATCAGCGCCCGGCCCGCGTCGGTGGCGCGGCCACTTTCCACGAGCGGGCCGAACTCGGCGCGGTCCTCGCGCGGCAGGTACACCCGGCCGATGCGCGCGTCGCGCGCCACGTCCTGCCAGAAGTTGGCGAGTTGCAGCCCCGTGCAAATCTCGTCGCTCCACGCCAGCCGGGCCGGGGTGGCAGCCCCGTAGAGCGTGAGCACGATGCGCCCCACCGGGTTGGCGCTCTTGGCGCAGTAGCCGAGCAGTTCCCGGAACGTGGCGTAGTCGGTCACGCGCTGGTCCTTCTCGAAGGCGTCCAGCAGGTCGTTGAACGGCGCGGCGTCGAGGCCGAACCGGGGCACCACCGGCGCCAGCGCGACCGTCACGGGGTGCCGCGCCGCCCCGGCGAAGCAGCGATCCAGTTCGGCGCGCCACCACGCCAACTGTTGCAGTGCCGCGGCCGGGCTAGCGGCCTCGTCGCCGAGGTCGTCGGCCCAGCGGCACCAGGCGTACACGGCCTCCAGCGGGGCGCGCAAGTGCCGGGGCGCGAGGGAACTCACGGCCGCGAAGTTCTCGCCGTGGCTCGCCGCGACCCAGCGGCAGTAGCCGCGGGCGTAGCGCAGATCACCCGAGGAATCGCAGTCCGGGCCGAAGCGGCGCAGTTGCCCGGCGAAGTCCCACTTGTCGCCCGGCACGGCTACTTCGGCGCCGACGGCGGCAGCACCGTCACCGGCGTCGTGAGGGCGAAGGGCCGCTCGCCCTCGCCGAACGCGAACTCCAGGAACGCCGCCTTGAACAGCGGCCCGTCGGCCCCGACCGCCGCCGGCTTGCCGAGTTCGGCGTCGGCGCGGGTCCAGTGCGCCGCGCGGAAGTCGCGCGTGGGACTCGCCGCCGTCCAGAGCGCGGCGGACTTCGGCGCACCGGTCGCCGTCGCGGAGAGTTCGACGCGGCCGGGAGCCGGCCTCCGCTCTAGCCCAACCGTTGGGAACTCGCCGCCCCCGGCCACGGCGCGGGTGAACGCCGCGAGGGCGTTCACCGCCCGCTCGGGGACCAACTGCGGGCGCCCCTCGGCGTCGCGCTCGCGCAGGTCGTGCCCGGCGTTGGGCACATACGTGAGTGCCTTCGGCCCCGGCAGGTCGTCGTAGTACGAGTTCAGGGCGTCCAGCGGCCAGTACGGGTCGTTGGTGCCGTTGACGATCAGCTTGGGCACCGCCAGCCGGCCGCGGTAGCTGTACGGATCGACCATGCGCCAGAGTGCCTCGGCGCGGCTCCCTTCGGGGATCGGCACCAGCCCGCGCCGGGTGTAGTCGCGGATCATCTCTGAAGGTTTGCCGAACGCCGCGACTTGGTTCTTCATCTGCTGGGGGAAGTTGAGCGTGTCGATGACCATCGGCGCGATCCCTTTCACCCTCGGGTCGCCCGACGCGGCCACGAGCCACGAGGCCCAGCCGCGCTTGCTGGCGCCGCTGACCACGAAGCCCGTCACGTCGGCGGCGTACTCCTGCTTGCAGAACGCCTGAGTGGCGTCCATCGCGCGCAGCACACTCTTGGCCATCGGGAACAAGAGCGGCCAAGTCGGGTCGCCGTCGGCGAGGTAGCGCGTGAACGTCTCGGCGATCAGGCCGTCCTCGCGCAAGCCGCCCAAGAGCGGCTGTTTGGGGACGCCGAGGAGCATGGCGACCGGAGCGCCGACGCGGGTGGCCATCTGGAGGGCGAAGACGCGCGAGGCGGTGTCGGCCCTGCCGCCCTGGTTCCAGATCAGCATCGTCGATTGCGGCTTGGTGCCGGCGGGGGTGGCGATCAACAGGTCGTGTTGCCAATCTTCGCCGTGCCAGGTTTGCGAGGTGAGGCTGAGGAGGACCACCGTGCCGGCCGGCGCCTCGGCGCGGTTAACGACCGCCCACTTGTAGCTCGCGTCGGGCTTCGTCACGTAGTCGGCCAACTCGCGCGGCGACTCAACCGGGGGCGCCTGGGCGCGGCACGGGTGCGAGAGGCCGCAGCACGCGGCGAGGCAGGCGAGGATTGCGGGCAGCGGCGGGCGGTTCATGGCAACTCGGCCTCGGGGGTGCGAGTCGAATTGTAGTCGCCGCGCGGAAAAAGCGGAAAGTGCTTGGCACGCCCCGAGCCGCGTGGTTATGATCGGGGGAGTTGACGCCCGTTCGATGTCGAGCGACCCACTCGCCCCCAGGGCCAGTCGTCGCGCCCGTCCACCCGGTTTGCGGACCCACGGATCGAGGGAGAGCATCATGGACTTCCGGCCCCTATCGGAAAAAGAGCGGCGCACCCTGATTACCGCCCTGCGCGGCAACGCCGACGGCGACTTCGCCCTCCTCACCGACCGGCGCGACACGAGTTTCGCCGGCACCACCGACGAGTTGCCCGACGAGGCCGTCGTCGCGGCGGTCAAGTCGGTCCCCTGCCACTACTAGGCGTGGGGCTACTCGAAAGCGAGTCCGGCAAGCGGCGCCTCCTCAGCGTCGAGTTGCCGGCGGTCGAGGCGTACAACGCCGGGCGCGACGCGGACTACCGGGTGGTGGTGGCGCGCGTCGGCGGCACGCTGGTGCTGCGCTACGCGCTCAAGCCTGGGCACAATGTCTACCGCCTCGAAACGCGGCTGCTGAGTAGCTACCCCGCCGTGCCGCCCGAGACGCGGGTGCTGACCCCCCTCAAGCACTGCCCGCACCTTTTGGAAGGCCAAACCCTGTGCCTGTGGCGGCAGGGTTCGACGCGGCCGACCAACCGCTGGGACGCGGGCCGCTACACCTGCGCGTTCGCCGTGCAGGCCGCGTGGCGCTGGCTGGCGTGCTACGAAGTCTGGCACGAGACCGGCGAGTGGCCGCTGCCGGAGGCGCGGTAGCGGGGGAGACGGGGCGTGGATTGGGCTAAGTTTCGGAGCTTAGTCGCGGAGACCGTTGCGAGCCTCCAGTCGGCCGACGGGGACCGCGAGCGCATCGAGTCGGCCGTGCGCCGATACATCGAGCGGGGCGACAAGCTGGGGGCGTCGCCCTACGACTTGTGGGACTTTTTCGCCATCAGTTCGCCCGGCATCCCGGAGCGCGCCGGCTACTGCGGGGCCGAGTGCGACCCCATCAAGGCTGTGTTCGACGCGCTGATGAGGTCGAGGTTCGACTGACGCGCCTGTATATTGTCCCCACCCGACTCGATCTCCGTTCCCCCGAGGTGCCCACCATGACCGCAGTCCTCCAGCAACTCGGCATCGAGCGCATGAGCGTGAGTGAGCGCATTTCGCTAGTCCAGGCGATCCTCGACAGCGTGGCGGCGGAGCAGCCGCGCCCGCCGATCTCGGCAGCGCTCATGGCCGAACTGAGCCGCCGCGCCGCCGACGCCGACGCAAATCCACACGACGGGGTGCCGCTCGATGTGGCGGAGGCCGCAGCCCTAGCCCGGTTCAAGCGGTGAGCCTGCCGATCATTTTGTGCCGGGCCGCGCAGGCCGAGTACGGCGACGCGGGCGACTGGTTCGAGGCGCGCCGCCTCGGCGGCGGCGCGGCGTTTATCGCGGCGGTGCGGGCCGTCCTCGACGCCGCGGCTGCCCAGCCCGACCGCTGGCCGGTGGTGGGCGACGCGGTACGCGAGGCGTCGGTACCGGGCTACAGTTACGTCGTCTGCTACCGGGCCGACCCCAATCAGATTACGGTGCCGTCGGTCTTCCACACCTCGCGCGACCCGGCGGTGTGGCAGTCGCGGTCCTAGCCCAGCCGAGCGCCATGCCCGCCCACCTCCTCATTGCCGGTCTCGGCAGCGGCGGCACCGCCGTCCTCGACTCGCTCTGCCGCGACGAGCGCATCGCATCAATCACGCTCATCGACTTCGACCGCTATGAGGCCCACAACGCCGCGCGGCACTTCTTCCCGGCGTCGGACGCCGGCGCGCTGAAGGTCGAACTCGCGGCCGGGTGGGTGCGGCGGTTCCGGCCGGATGTTGAGTGCCGCGCGCTCCCCGTCAGCCTGCTCGACGCGGCGCGCGCCGCCGACCTCGACGCCGCGTTCGGCTCGGCCGACTACCTGGTGTGCGCGGTGGACGGCGAGCCGGGGAAGTTCGCGTTCGACGAGTTCGCCCGGCGGCATTCCAAGTTTTGGACGCTCGGCGAAGTCCTCAG
>CAXTPM010000381.1:0-5549 GCA_964245865.1 uncultured Fimbriiglobus sp.
CGGGAGTGTTCGACGCCGCGGTGGCCGCGCGGCTGGGGCTAAAGCCGTCCGACTCCAAGGCGCTCAAAAACGGCTTCGGCGGCAGTCAGCCCGTGCGCGCCGCGCAGGTCCGGGGTCTGACGCTCGGCGCGGTCGGACTCACCCAGGCGACGTGGGACGTGGGCGACCTGGCACAACTGATCCGCGGCACCGAGGTGTCCGACGGGCTGCCGTTCGGCGGCATCCTCGGGCTGGACGTGCTGACGTACTACTCGGCGGTGATCGACACCCCCGGCCAGCGCTTGTACCTCCTCGACCCCGCCAAGCGCGAGGCGCGGCTGCAGGGCGAGTGGCTTTGCCACTGGCGGGCCGACGGCGGGGTCGGGGGGACCGACCCCGAGTTCGCCGTGCGCCTGCGGGTCGAGGGGACGCGGGCGTTCTACAGCGTGGACGCCGGCAAGACGTTCGCCGAGTACGGCCTCGCGCTCGACCTCGCGCCCGACCCCCGGCGCATGGACTGGCGGGGCGCCGACGGCGGGGCGTACTCGGGCGTCTACGGCTACGCCGGGTCGAGGGGCCAAGCGCCCGCCGGGGCCGTGCCGTACCTGTGGGGCGACGGGGCGATCAGCTACGACGAACGGAAGATGATCGCGCCCGAAGTCCTGACCGTCTCGATGCCCCTGTACCCCGGCCACGACTTCGCCTCGCGCCCGACCAAACTGACCTCCGCTGCCGGGGACAAGTACGTGACGATGAAGTTCCACCCCAAGCGCAAAGTTTAGGGCGGCGCGACTAAGATGAACTCGGCCCCCCGTCCCAGGTCGCTTGCGTGAACTGCATCATCTGCCAAGCGCCGATGCCCGCCGCGTGGACGGAGTACCCCGAGTACCCGTTCTGCTCGAAGCGTTGCAAGTTGATCGACCTGGGGCGCTGGCTGAACGAGGACTACAAAGTCGCCGCGCCGCCGGACCCGGCCGACGACGAGGACCGCAGCACCCCGGCGGGCGACGGCGACTCGGACTGAGTTGCCGTCGCGCCCGGCTTGGCTCGGACACTCGTGCGGCGGCTACCATACAAACGGGGCCGGTGCGGAATGTTCCAAGGGCGGGCGGTGCGGCGGTGGTGGTTCTGATCGACGGGTATAACCTGCTGTTCCGCCACGGCTACGCCACGCCGCGCTCCCCCACGGCGGCGTTCCAGGCCGCGCGCACGCAACTGCTCGACTGGCTCGCGGCCACCTGGCCCCTGGCGGGCGGCGGGGCGCGCTACCGGGTAGTGTTCGACGCCCGCTACGGCAAGTTCGCCAGTGGGCCGAGCAACCACAAGGGCGTGACGGTCGAGTTCGCCTTCCGCGACACCGCCGACGACCGCATCGCCGAACACGTCCTCGCCGAGCGGGTGCCGCACACGCTGACGGTGGTCTCCGACGACAACTTGGTGCGCGACCAGGCCCGGCGCGCCGGCGTGAAGGCCCAGACGATTTCGGAGTTCTGCGAGTGGGTCGAGCGCTTCGAGGAGCGGCGCCGCACGCCGGAGCAGAAGTCGGCGCCCGAGAAGCCGACGGGGCCACTGGACGACGGCGAGGCGGAGGAACTGCTGCGGGCGTTCGGGGGGTGAGCCGGGCGGCTTGCGGCGGTCGTGCGCCTGCGGTAGGATAAGATAGAGTCCTCAGAACCGGAGTTCGCCATGTCCCCCATTGATATGCGTAACACTTTACGCAAGCAACCGTTCACCCCGTTCCGGTTGGTAATGAGCGACGGCAGCGCCTACGATGTGCGTCACCCCGAGATGGTGCTTGTCGGACTGCGTACCGCATTCGTCGGACTGATGGGGTCGGCGAGTGAAACATTCCCTGAGCAGACGATCCAACTTGATCTCGGCCACATCACACAGGTCGTTCCCATCGACGCGGCGACCCCGCCGGCACGCGGGGCGGTCGGCTAGCTCGCATTGGCGCCACGCTCGGCCGCGACTACGCTGGGCCGGGCTTGAGAGCGCGGGCACGTCGCCCCGCCGGCCTCATGCCGCCACGGAGGGTTCGCCATGCACATCCCAGGAATCGTCGTTCTGGCCGCGGTGCTCGCCGGAGGGCGAGCGCCAGCCCCAGTTAGTCCACTCGAATACACGATCGAGGCACCGGGTGTCCTGCGCATCGAGGTTGCCGGACTGCCGATGAACGGCCGGCCCGTCTTCGGCGAGTAACTCGTCCGGCCGGACGGTACGGTTTCGCTCGGCGAGTACGGCAGCGTGCCCGCGTCCGGGCGGACCCTGGGTCAGATCGGCGCCGCACTCGGCGAACTCCTGGCAGCATCGGCCCCGGCGCCGGCGAAACTCGCGGTCGTGGTAGATGTGGTCCAGTACAACAGCAAGAATTGTTTTTACGTCATCGCCGATACGGAATCCGGCGAGCAGGTCACCCGCCTCCCCCTGACCGCCACCTCCACGGCGGTGGGCGCGGTCCTGAGCGTCGAGGGACTCGCCCGCATCGCGGCGAC
The DNA here is from genome assembly GCA_964245865.1 of uncultured Fimbriiglobus sp. Taxonomy (GTDB): domain Bacteria; phylum Planctomycetota; class Planctomycetia; order Gemmatales; family Gemmataceae; genus Fimbriiglobus. The sequence continues at coordinate 2,475 of CAXTPM010000381.1, forward strand.
CGGCCGGGTGTTCGTAGCCGACCCGGCGGGCCGGGTCACCGTGGTCCGCTGGCGCGAAGTCACCCAGGAGGGGAAACTCGTCAGCAACGTCCGGCTCGGCTACGGCGACCGCGTTTACGTCCGGCCCGCCGCGAAGTAGCTCCGACCCCCGCGTCAGCCCCCCGCCTTCTTCGCCGCCGCGTTCGCCTTGCGCGTCGCTGCGGCCTTCTTCGCCGCCTCGGAGCGCTGCTCGCGGGTGCGCGGGTCGGGCTTGCGGCCTGACCCCGACAGCTTGCCGCCGCCGCTCTGCTTGTTCACGGTGGCCCACGCCCGCGCCTCGGCCTCGTCCTTGGGGACGCCGCGCGCCTCGTAGCCCTCTTCGATGTGCTCGGCCTGGCGCTTCTGCTTGCCGGTGTACGCGGACTTGTCGCCCTGCGGCATGGCTCGTCTCCGGTGCGGGTGCCGATTCCCAGCCGGCCGGTGTGCAACTGCCACGCCGACTCAGGTCGGCACTGCCCCTCACATCCGGCCCCGCCGCGCGCCGATACTAGCCCGACTGCGACTACGCTCCTTGCCCGAGCGCGACCTGGCGGGTTAAACTGACTCGTATGAACACGCGCCCAGCAATCTCCCCGCCGCGCTGGACGCCGGGCCAGCCCGAGTTGCCCGAACTGGAGGCGCGCGCCGAGGACACCGCCCCGACGAGCCTGCTGGGGGCCGGCGCGATCCTGCTCGCGGACGTGGTGTTCGACCGGCCGCTGGACCACGCCTACAGCTACTCGGTGCCGGATGAATTGCGCGACAAGGTGGCCGTCGGCAAGCGCGTCTCGTGCGCGTTCGGGCGCGGCGAGAAGGCGATCGAGGGCTACTGCATTCGCCTGACGGTGCAGGAACCCGTCCGCGCCGTCAAGCCGCTGAGCGCGGTGCTGGACGACGAAGCCCTCCTCGACGAACACCTCCTGAAGCTCACGCGCTGGATGGCGGACTACTACCTGGCCGGGTGGGGCCAGGTGCTGCACGCGGTGGTCCCGGCCGGGGTGCGCGGGCGCGCGGGCACGAAGTCGGTCACGTTCGTGGAGGCACTCCCCAAGGACGAGTGGCCCAACCCCGTGCCCACGGTGTCGGCGAAGCAGAAGCAGGCGCTCGAACGATTGCGGCTCGAAGCCAAGCCGATGGAACTCACGCGGCTGGCGAAGATCGTCGGCAGCGGCACGTCACCCATCAGCGGGCTGATCCAGAAAGGGCTGGTGCGCAAGTACAGCGAGCGGGTGGACCGCTTCGAGCAGCCCGAGAGTGAAGTGTCAGTCGAGCCGCCGGCCTACCAACTCAGCGACGACCAGTCGGCGGCGTGGGCGCAGATTTACGCCGCGCTCCAGGTCGAGGGGCAGCACCGCGCGTTCCTGCTGCACGGCGTCACCGGCAGCGGCAAGACCGAGGTGTATTTGCAGGCGATCGAGGAAGTCGTGCGCCAGGGCAAAGAGGCGATCGTACTGGTGCCCGAGATCAGCCTGACGCCCCAGACGATCGAGCGCTTCCGCGGCCGCGCGGCCGGGGTGGCGGTGCTGCACTCGAACCTCACCGACGCCGAGCGCGGCGGCTACTGGCGGCGCATCGCCTCGGGACTCACGCAAGTGGTGGTGGGTGCCCGCAGTGCCGTGTTCGCCCCCACTCGGAAGCTCGGCCTCATCATCATCGACGAGGAGCACGAGTCGAGTTTCAAGCAGGAGTCAACGCCCCGTTACCACGCGCGCGACGTGGCGGTGATGCGCGCCGCGCTCGCCGGGGTGCCGATCATTTTGGGCAGTGCCACGCCGTCACTCGAAAGTTTCCACCGCGCCTCGAAGGGCGACTACACGCTCTTGAGCCTCCCAAAACGGGTGGCGTCGCGGCCGCTGCCCAAAGTCGAACTAGTCGATTTGCGGCACGAGCCGAAGACGAAGAAGCGCTACGCCGTGGCGCCCACGCTCGAAGCCGCACTCCGGCAAGCCCTCGATGCCGGCGGGCAGGCGATGCTCTTGTTGAATCGGCGCGGGTTCTCGACGCACGTGCATTGCCCAGGGTGCGGGTACGTGGCCAACTGCCAGAACTGCGACCTGGCACTCACGTTCCACCGCCACCAGTCGGCGCTGTTGTGTCACACCTGCGGCTACGCCGCCGCGCCGCTGGCGCGCTGCCCGAAGTGCCAGGCGACTTCGATCCGCTACCAGGGACTCGGCACCGAGAAGCTGCACGAGGAGCTGCAGGAGGCGTTCCCCGACCGCATCATCCAGCGCATGGATTCGGACACCATGAATAAGCCGGGGAGCCACCAGCGCGTGCTGGACGCGTTCCGCGACGGGCTAATTCACATCCTGCTCGGCACGCAGATGATCGCCAAGGGTCTCGACTTCCCCAACGTCACCCTCGTGGGCGTGATTAACGCCGACGTGGGCTTGCACATGCCCGACTTCCGCGCCGGCGAGCGCACGTTTCAGATACTAGCCCAGGTGGCGGGCCGGGCCGGGCGCGGCGTGAAGCCGGGCAAGGTGCTAATCCAGACGCTCACGCCCGAGCACCCGGCGATCATCCGCGCGGCCACGCACGACTACTTGGGCTTCGCCAAGGACGAGCTAGCCCACCGCGAGAACTTCGGCTACCCGCCGTTCCACAAGATGGCGCGGCTGATCATTCGCTCGGAGACCGAGTCGAGCGCCGACGCGTTCGCCAACCAACTCGCCGGGGCGTTCAAGGAGGCCATCGGCCGGCAGACGCGCTCCGTCCAGAAGAGTAGCCTCTCGCCGGTGCCGGTGCCGCCGGTGGTGCGGCTCTTGGGGCCGGCCGAGTGCCCGGTGTTCAAGCTGAAGAGCTACTACCGCTACCACTTCCAACTGCAGGCCGAGCAGTCGGGGCAGTTGCACGCGGTGCTGCGCGAGGTGCTAACCGTGATGAAGGTACCGCACGGGGTCGAGTTCCAGGTGGATGTCGATCCGGTGAGTATGCTGTAGATTGGCCGCATAGGGGGATGACGTGGCGCTGCAAGTCGAAGTCGAGCGCGAAGACGACGGCCGGTGGCTCGCCGAGGTGCCGGGGCTGCCGGGGGCACTGGCCTACGGCGCC
>CAXTPM010000382.1:0-920 GCA_964245865.1 uncultured Fimbriiglobus sp.
CTAAGCTACTCAATCACGTCGAACCCGGCAATCAATAAATAGGATGCGTATAACAGACACCAGGGGCGTGTTAGGTTCCCGGCGGCGCGCCGGCATCGCGGCCCCCGGTGCCGCTGAGCTTGTCACTGGCTGGCAGGAGGGCGGACAGGATGGACTTCGCCGGCCTGCTCGCGTCCGTTGCCCGAGGGCCTGACATGTACGTCGGCCGGTGTTCCCTGCTAGCTGTCGCTCACCTGCTGGACGGGTACTGCCTGGCGGTGGAACACCAGGCTCGGCCGTCACCCCTGGACGGGTGGACGCACTGGATCGAGTGCGGGTTCAATATCTCCCATTCGGCGTGGCACTGGACGCGCATCCTGCTGCACACTTGCGGCTCGGACGCCGAGGCCATCGCCGCGCTGCCGGGTCTGTACGGGGAGTTTGAGGCCGAGCGCGGCCGCATCGGAGTCGAGGGCATCCTCGCACGACACGACCAGAAGTTCACGGATCGGCGAGGTATGCCGAAGGGGCGCGTTCCGAAGACGACTTCCACGTCTAGTCCATTCGCCGAATCGGACCCCACGGCGGACACCACCGCGCCGAGTCGCTAGCCTGACGGCACGCCCGCCGGAGGAGACTCGCCATGCGCCACGCCGCCCTCGCCGCGCTGCTCTGCCTCGCCGCCGCCCCGACGGCCAGGGGACCGGACTTGCGCGGCTACCGCTTCCTCGTGACGATGGTGCGCACCGGCGACACCGAACTGTTCGTCGCGGACCCGACCACCGGCGACGCGACCAACATTAGCCGCGCGCCGGACTCCGAGGAGCGCTACGGCTGCTTCAGCCCCGACGCCAAGCGGATCGCCTTCATCAGCGACCGCACGGGGACGCCGAACCTGTACACGATGGACGCCGACGGCGCGAACGTGAGGCGGATCGCCG
>CAXTPM010000382.1:930-5545 GCA_964245865.1 uncultured Fimbriiglobus sp.
CGAGTTGGGCCGGGGACCGCATCGCCTTCGGCAAGCACGGCGCTGCGGCCCGCATGATGTCGGTGAAGCCCGACGGCACCGACTTGATCGACCTGGGACTGGGCCACACCCGAGTTACTCGCCCGACGGCAAACTCGTCGCCTTCACTGGCCACGTCGAGGGCGGCGTGACGGTGTTCGTGATGAATGCCGACGGCTCGAACCGCAAGCGCCTGATACCGACGGTGAACAAGCGCGGGGCGGTGTTCCCGTCGTTCGCGCCGGACGGCAAGAGTGTCATTTACAGCGGCGAAGTCGGCGAGGCGCTCGAAGTGTTTATCGTCGACCACGCCGGCTCGCCGCCGCGCCAGGTGACGCGCACCGGCGAAATCTGCACCCCGGCCGCGTGGTCGCCCGACGGCAAGTGGCTCAGCTTCCGCCGCACCGACGAGGCCTACTGGCGCGACCCGGTTCGCACCAAAGCCGTGTACGTCGAGCGGCCGGCCGGGAAGCGCCCGGTGTGGGTGGTGCGGCCCGACGGCACGGGTCTAGCCGTGGTGGAGTGCCTGCGCTACCAGTGCGCGATGGACGGCAGCCGCGCGGCGTGGGCGGGGCGGTAGGGCGGGGGTCTTAAGTTGCGAGTCTCGCCCCCGCCGCCGGCCACCGCAGCCGACCCGCCAGCCCCGCACCGGCGAACGCGGCTTCGAGTTCGGCGCGGCCCTCGCTGAAGTGGCCCCACCCGGCGAAGTGGGCCGGCACGATCAGGGCGTTCGGGAACGCGCGGGCCGTCGCCACGGCGTCGGATGCGTCCATGGTCAGGTGCGACGGCCCCACCATCGGCACGCGCGCGGCGCCGGCGAACAGTAGCACCAGCCGCACGTTTGGGAAGCGGTGCGATACTTCAGCCACGCCGTCGTACCACACGGTGTCGCCCGTGACGTAGACCTCCCCGCCGCCCCCGGCACTCAGCACGAAGCCGGCGACATCGCCGCTGACCGGCTCGCAGCCCTCGGGGCCGTGGCGCGCCGGGGTGGCCGTCACGCGCAGACTCCCGCCGCCCGGTGTGGCCAGTTCGATCGACTCCCACGGCGCGAGGCCGAGGGCGTTGCCGCCGAGGCGCGCGGCGCCGGCGGGGGTGGTCAGCACCCGGCCCGCCGTCGGCAGGAGTGCGCGGCCGGCGCCGTCGAGGTTGTCGGCGTGCTGGTCGTGGCTGAGCAGCACCGCGTCGATTGGCCCAATTTGCGACGCGGCGACGGCCGGGCCTTCGAGTTTCGTGAGGGTGACGGGGCCGAGGGGGAAGTCGCCCGGCGGGTCGAACGTCGGGTCGGTCAAGAGCCGCAGGCCGCGCCACTCGATCAGGACCGTCGGCCCGCCGATCAATGTCATGGTCAGTTGGTCGCCCATAATTCTGCCCCGTGCGCGGTGCGGCCCCGCCGTGACTACCGCCGGGGGGCGTCCGTATAACAGCCGCCACGGTCGCCGTGCTGTGCGGCCCGGAACGGACTCCCCCAGCTAGGCCGAACCCGCATGCGCCGACTGCCCGCCCTTGCCCTCCTGCTCGCGCTCGGCTGCAACCGCGCCGCGCCGCCGACTCCCACGTCCAGTGCCGTCGCCACCAGTGCGCCCGCCGAGGAGCCGCCGGGCCACGAACTCGACGTGGCGAAGCACCGCATCCCGAGTGCTCCGCTGGCCGGCCGCTACGCCGGGCGCGGGGTCACGCCCACGGTGGCGCTCAACGGGCCGACGCTGATCGTGCGCGTGCCGGCCGAGGGGGAGGGGAGGCCGGCGACGGAGTTGAAGTTTAGTTTCGCCGGCCCGGCCGAGAAACTCGTGGTGCGGCACGAGCAGCCGCCGGGGGCGGCGGTGCCGGTGCTCACGATCGAGTCCGGCCGCTCGGTCAGCGAGTTCGAGAACGGCTACGCGCTCACGCTGGAACTCGGCGAGGTCGCCGGCGGCGCCCGGCCCGGCCGCATGTACTTGTCCCTCCCCGACCCCGAGACGAGTTTCCTGGCCGGGGAGTTCCGCGCGGAGTTGGAGCGGGACTACCTGACGACCCCGCCGGGGCCGCTCGACGCGCCGTACCTCGCCGGCAGTGTGGCGCTCCCCGCAGGGGCGGTCGGAACGCTGCGGTGCGGCGTCGTCGGTGTGGGGGGCGACGCGGCGACGACGCCGGTGGCCGAGGAGTTGGAGTTCAAGATCGAAGCGCCCGACGCCGGGGCGGTGACGGGGTTCAGCCAGAACCCCAACCCGCCGCGCGCCGGCGCCCTGTCGCGCTCGGCCCCCGGCCGCTACCGCTACGAGCACACCAAACTCCCGGCCGGGCGGTACCTGGTGTACTGCCGCCTCGACGGGGGGCCGTGCGCGTTCGCCCACGCCGACCTCGGGGCCGGCGGCGCGACGCTCGACTTCGCGCTCGACCCGGCCAAGGCGGGGTCGGTGCGCGTGACGGTGCCGAAGGCGCTCGGGGCCGCGGAAGTTCAACTCATCCCCGTGGACCCCAAGGCCGACCCGGCCGCGCCGGACTTCGCTCAAGTGCTCGATCTCGCGCTCCGCTTGAGCGCCAAGGCCGACGCGGAGGGCGTGGCCCTCGTCGAGCGCGTGCCGGCCGGGGCGTACACCGTGCGCGTGCCGGGGCGGCAGGAGGACGTGACGGTGGTGGCGGGGCAGGTAGCGCGGGTGGGGGTGAAGTAGGGCGGGAGGGCGCGCGAGTGACTTGGCTCCGCCGGCCAAGAGACCTCACCCCCCGGCCCCCTCTCCCAGGAGGAGAGGGGGCGAGCGTGACTCGCTGTGTCAGCCAGTGGCGTGCTTCGGCTCGCGCTCCGCTCACACTGGCCCAGTACGGTTCTCCCCCTCTCCTCCTGGGAGAGGGGGACGGGGGGTGAGGTCTCCGAGCTAGCCGTAGCCATCCGACTCCCATTTCCTAGCCCGCCAAGACTTGCGCCGCCATCTCGCCAATTTTCCGCCCTCCCCACCCTCGGCGTGCGCGCCACCCGCGCGGCCGCACCCCCGCAGAACCCCCCCAGGCGGTGCCAGAAGCATGCGCGGCGCGTTGGGCGGCGGCGCGGCCAATTCCCTCCGGGGTGCATCACGGGGCGCTTGTGGGCTTCACGCGGCCAGTCCGATACCCATCGCAGACGACCTCCGTGCCCGGTGTGCGGCGGTCCAACGGAAGAGGCTTTCGCCGAGTCGGACCCACAACCGACCCGCGCCCGGCACGACGCCGGGGGCGGCTGGCGACGGCCCATCAGGAGGCAATGCGATGACGTTCCGTCGGTTTGTTTGTCTACTCGCGGCCGGCACCACGCTTTGCACCAGTGCCGCCCGCGCCGGCCACGGCGGCGCGACCGCCTACCCCGCAGCGGTGCAGGGGGACTGCCAGACGAGTGCCCCGATCACGGCGTCCAACGGCCTTAACGGCTGCGACCCCGCCACGGGCCTTCCCGGCGGCTCCGCGACCGAGATGCGGGCCGTCACCAAGACCGTCTACGTCGATGAGGCCCGCACCACCAACAAGAGTGTCACGGAGATCGTCTACGAACCCGTCACCACGACGGTGAACCGGAAGGTGACGAGCACCGTGATGAAGGATGTCACGTACACCGTGCGGAAGCCGGTGTGCGAGACGGTGATGAAGACCGTCACCGAGACCGTGTGCAAGCCGGTCACGGAAACGGTCATGAAGGAGTGCAAGAGCACCGTCTACCACAAGGTGTGCGAGACCGCGTACCGCGAGTGCCCGGTGACGGTGTGCAAGCCGGTGTGCGAGACGACCATTAAGAACGAGTGCTTCTACGTCGCCCGCCCCGTGTGCGAGACGGTCGTGAAGGAGTGCCAGGTCACGGTGTGCAAGCCGGTCACCGAGACCGTGATGCGCGACGTGTGCAAAACGGTCTGCGTGCCCGTCACCACCATGGAAACCAAGTGCGTCTCCAAAACCGTGTGCGACCCGGTGACGGAGAACAAGACGGTCTCCAAGAAGGTGCCGGTGCAGGTGTGCGAGACGGAGACCAAGCGCGGCCACCTGACTCTCAGTCGCGTCGCCGACCCCGGCGACCCGTGTGGCAACGGTGGCGACCCCTGCGGTAGCGGCAGCGGCCCCCGTCTCGGCGGGCTGTTCGGCAAGCTCTCGGGCCTCGGCAGCGGCCTCAAGGGCAAGCTCTGCGGCAGCAAGGACGCCTGCGCCGACCCCTGCGTTACCGCCGACCCGTGTGCCAACACTAGTTCGGCCAGCCCCTGCGGCAGCGCCCCGGCCGGCTGCGGCGACGCCTGCAACAGCTCGAACGCCACCAGCCACGTCCGCCACCGCCTGGCGTTGACGCGGACCCCCGACGAGATCGTTTCGCACACCAAGACCAAGTACGAGACCGTCTGCGAAACCGTCGCAGTGACCAAGAACGTCAAGCGCACCGTGACCGAGAACGTGACCGCCCCCGTGACCAAGATGGTCAAGCAAACCGTAGTCGAGAAGGTGCCGACGCAAGTGACGCGCAACGTCACCTCGGTCGAAACCCGCCAGGTGCCGGTGACCACCAAGCGCGTGGCCCGCGGCTCTTACGTCGATGCCAAGGGCGTCAGCGGCAATGTGCAGCCCGGCACCGACGGCTGCGGCAACCTGCTCGGCTCGAACGCCGGCAGCA
>CAXTPM010000383.1:0-2505 GCA_964245865.1 uncultured Fimbriiglobus sp.
AAATGCCGTATACGGTATCCCCGTATCGAGGGTTCAAATCCCTCCCGCTCCGCTTACTGTTGGATGCATTTCTCGGCTGCCGGTCGGTCCAGTTCGGACCCAGGGTGAAGCCCTTGGGATTCGCAGTCTTTACCCCTTGCCGTCAAGTTCCCTCTACTCACGACGCCCTGCCACCTTGACGCCGTAGTGTCCACTACCCCGCCCCGGCGCCGTCTCCCTCGGCGTGCCCCTGGTGGCCGGTGCAGATGCCGCGCTTGGTGCTGCGCGCGAACTCGACGATTTCGCGCACCGAGTCGGAGTCGGGGTAGAGCGCTTCCATTTGTTCGAGCGCTTCGGGGATGGTCAGGCCGCTGCGGTTCAGCAGCTTGTAGGCGTCGCGCGCGGCCCGGATTTCGTCGCGGCTCATGCCAGCGCGGCGCATGCCGACGACGTTGACGCCGTGGAGCATGTTAATGCCGCCTTGAGCGATCCAGAACGGGCACAAGTCCTGGCTAATCGCCGACGTGCCGCCGAGCAGGGCCAGTTTGCCGACGCGGCAGTGCTGGTGGACGGCGCAGTTGCCGCTCAGGAACGCCCGGTGGCCGACGGTGGCGTGCCCGCCGAGCAGGGCGCCGTTGGCGAAGATGCAGTCGTCGGCGACCACGCCATCATGAGCGACGTGCGCCCCGGCCATGAACAGGTTGCGGTCGCCGATGACGGTGGTGGCCGCGGCGGTCGGCATGGCGCGGTGGACGGTGACGTGCTCGCGGAAGTCGTTATCTGAGCCGATCTTGGTACGCGTCGGTTCGCCCTTGTAGCCGGTGTGTTGCGGCCTGCCGCCGATCACGCACCCGGCCGCGAAGTTGGTTCGCGGGCCGACTTCGAGCGTGCCCATGAAGTGGCAGTGCGGGCCGACCTGCACGCCGTCGGCGAATGAGATGTTGCCTTCGAGCACGCTAAACGGCCCGACGACGACGCCGCGGCCGAGGGTGACTTGCGGGCCGACGAGCGCGGTCGGGTGGACGACGGGTTCGGGCATGGCCGGTGGCCTTTGGCGCGGAGGAGGGGAGGGCGGCGAGCGCCCAGATTACCCCCGCCCCCGCGCCGGGGCTAGACGAAGTGAGTCATCACATCTGGCCGGGGTTAGGAGGAAGCCGTATTCCGCCTTCAGGTGTGACGCCGGAAGGGACTGAGCCACCACCCAACTCGCCGGCGCCGAAAGGGAATCTTTGGAGCAGTGAGGCAGGAGCCTTCTTGCCGTAAATCTCGTCGTGCAGCTTCTGACGCAGAGCCGTCGCGCGATCCGGTGTGGTGAGGTAGTAGACGTTTCGCAGGTAGACGACTTCGAGCTCGCACCTCATGGTGAGGACTTCGAGAACGGTGTAGAGTCTGACATCGTCGAAAGTGTCGTCGAAACGCTGCGTTAGTGCAGGGACGGGAGTGGTACCGGGTTGCAGAATGATGTTCGCCCCGGTCGTTTGCCGCAGGGTCGTGACGGCATCGGCCAGCGTAACTCCTTCGAGTGCGACCGAAACCGACGGGCCGGAAATCTGCTCGACCATGCGAGACATCGCATTCTCACCTGGTGTTTGCTCGTGGCTTGGCGTTACTCCCGGAGTGCCAAGCGGGACATACGCTGGGGTGATTAGCACTTGGTTGCCGCGCACGCGGTAAGTAAGCTGGGGCCAAATGCTCATGCTGAAGTCGGTCAAGTAGTCGCCCAACGACATACCGGGGGCGGGCTGGATGCGGACTTTCCTGGTGGGGATCGTGTCGTAGTTTTCCTCACTGAACTCAGGTATCAGTTGGGCGATTCGCTGCTTATCGAAGCGAACGTAGACTTCGCTAGCTGCCAGCTTGTCGATGACCGCGATGTTGGTTAACCCCTCCGTATTTCCAAGGTATTGAGAGGCAACTTGCGTGAGCTGCCGCCGCAGTGCGCGCTCAACTCCGGCGGTCTTCTGGCGAACTGCCGCAGAGTCTTCAGCGACAATCCCGAATGGCGTCGCATCGGGTGGCTTCGCCGCCTTCCCCGCGGCCTCTTGCTTCGCCGCCTGCCCCTCCACCCCCTTCGCCGCCGGCCCCTCGCCCGGCCCGCCGGCCAGCCCGTAGCCCACGCCCCCCAAGGCGCCGCCTACTACAAGCGTCATCGTCAACAGTTTGAGCGTCGTCATGGTACTGGTCACTCCGGTGGCGAGGTGGATCACGAATTGCGAGGACGCCCGCGCCCCGAGGGGGCCGCAGACCAGTTGCAGCAGCCGCGCGCACTCGGCCGTCGTGGCTGTGGCGTCGGCGAACACACTGGCCAAGCCGGCGGCGACGATCCCGCGGCGTTCGAGGCGGAGTTTCAGCCGGGCGCGGGCAGCCGAAAGCCGGCTCTCTACGGTGCCGACCGGAACGCCGAGTTGCCCGGCCGTCTGGGCGCTGGTCTGGCCCCCGAGGCTGCACAGCAGGATCACCGTGCGCAGCTTGTCGGGCAGATTGCGCACTTCGTCGAGCACGGCGGCACTCAACTCGCGCCGCTCG
>CAXTPM010000383.1:2515-5543 GCA_964245865.1 uncultured Fimbriiglobus sp.
CTCGGCCTCGGTGGCGGGGTCGGTCAGCTTGCCAACCGGATCGGTTTCGAGCGAACTGGCCGGGTGCCGGCGGCGGTGGCGTTCGAGCTTGAGGCAGACCCGCGCCGCCACGCCGTTGAGCCACGCGGCCAGGCACTCGGGGTCGCGCACGGCACTCGGGCGTTGGGCGAGTGCTAGGAACGTGGCCTGGAAGGCGTCATCGACATCGGCCCCGTTGGCGAGCCGCGCCCGGCAGACGCGCCACACCGCCGGGCCGTGGCGGGTCACGAGTTGGCCGAGCGCGTCGGCCGCCCCCGATTGCAAGTCGGCGAGGAGGTCGGCGTCGGACCCCGTGGGCCTCGCGGACCTCGGCGGCGCGGCGAGTGCCCAGATTCGCTCGCTGAACGTCGGCATACGGGCACCGGCGGGGACTGGAACGCGGACGGCCTCTGCGGGTGATGTTCCCGCAGAGGCCGCGACACTTCAATCTTTTTGTGGAAAATCGCGGGCGCCCTACTTCTTCGCCTTCGCCTTCTCCAGCTTCACCGCGTGGATATACATGTTCCGGTCGTACTCGCCTTCCTTGAACACATCGTTCGTGAAGCCGAGTTCGAGCTTCGGCTCGCCCTTCTTGAGTGTCACCTTGAAGGTGTATTCCTTGGGCGTGGTGTCTTTGAGCAGGAACTCCTTCTCGACCACCTTGTCGCCGATTTTGACGCTCATCTTGGCCTTCTCGTTCTGGGCCTCGTCGCAGCTCGCCTCGACGGTCAACACATAGTCGCCGTCGGCAGGGACTTTGATTTCCTGGGTGGCGGTGCCGGCGGCGTAGAAGAAAATCTTCGAGTCGCCGTCGTTGTAGCCCATGCCGTCGCCGCCCTCGCCGCCCTCCGGGTTCTTGAACTTGAAGTCGGCGAGCTTGACGGCGATCTCGCCGGGCTTGGGGTCGTCGGCCCCGGCGTGGGGGGCGACGAAGCGGCCGGCGCCCAGAACGGCGACGGCGGCAATCAGTAGACTACGCATGGGAGGGAACCTCAATCGAGAGACGGGGGAGGCATCCGCGCGGGCGGATGTGCGGATTATTCCTACGGGCGGGAGGCCGGTGGGGCAAGCGGGCGGTACGAGGCGCTCAGACTGTACAGTAGCTACCAAGCCACGCGGAGTGACCCGCCGCTTAGGAGAACATCGTGGGCCCTGCTGCGATCACCGAAATCACGCTCGACCGCGGGCCGTGTTTCGGCACCTGCCCCGTGTTCCGCTTTACTGCCACTCGCCACGCCGGCTACCGCTACGAGGGGCACCGCTACGTCGAGCCGCTCGGCAAGCGCTCCGGGCAGTTCTACCCGGCCTGGTTCGACCGTCTCGCGGAACTGTGTATCGAGTTGTGCATTCTCGACCTCGACGACCGCTACCCGACGGACTTCGAGGACACGCCGAGTACCGTGGTCATCGTCCGGCACGCGGGCGGCGTGAAAGCGGTACACGACGACGGCGGCACCGCCAGTCCGGTTCGGCTGTGGGCATTCGCGGTGGCAATCGAGTCGTTGATGCGAAGCGCGTTCGAGGTCGAGGACCGGCAGGCCGCGCGTGGGCCGCGGAAACGCCGCTAGCCCCCGATCGCGTGCATCGTCCGCCCCGGCTTGCGGTAGCTCGCGGCCGCAATCTCGTGCCCCGGCCCCTTCGCCGCCACGCACGCGCTCAGCACCCCGGTAATCGCCCCGGCACGGTCGGCGACATCGCTGCGGAGCACGCCGCGCACGTCGAACTCGTCGTGGCTGAACAGGCAGTTGCGGAACTGCCCGTCGGCGGTGAGGCGCAGGCGGTCGCAGGTGCCGCAGAACGGCGCGCTCACCGAGGCGATCACGCCCACCGTGCCGAGGCCGTCGGCGTAGCGGTAGCGCTTCGCCGGGGCGCTCGAACCCGGCGCTTCGACGGGCGATAGCGGAGAGATTACTCCGAGCCGCGAGAGCAGTTCCGCCCCGCTCACGAACTCGCCGCCGGCCGTGTCGTCGGCGCCGATCGGCATGACCTCGATGAACCGCAGCTCGAACCCCTCGTCGCGGGCGAACTCGGCGAGTGGGACTAGCCCGGTTTCGAGGTACGAGCGGAGCGCTACGGTGTTCAGTTTCACGCCGGTGAATCCCGCGCGCTTCGCCGCACTCAGCCCGGCCAGCACGCGGTCGAGTCCGCCGCGCCGGGCGAGTTGCCGGAAGTGCTCGGGTGAAAGTGTGTCGAGCGACACATTCAGCCGATGCAGCCCGGCTTGCTTGAGCGGCAAGGCGAACTCGCCGAGCAGCACGCCGTTGGTTGTCAGGCTCAGGTCGGCGAGGCCTGGAATGCCCGCGAGTTGGCGCACCAGTTCCGGCAGCCCGCGGCGCACCAATGGCTCGCCGCCGGTGAGGCGGACCTGCGTGACGCCCAGCCCCACGGCCACGCGCACGACCTCGGCGATCTCCTCGAAGCTCAGCAGTTCGGATTGCGGCCGGAACACCACCGACTCGGGCATGCAGTAGGTGCAGCGCAGGTTGCAGCGGTCGGTGACGCTCACGCGCAAGTGCCGGTGCGCGCGGCCGTAGCCGTCAATCAGCCCGTAGCCGCCGGCAACATGGGGCCGCGTCGGCGCGAGCATCGGCAGTTGCAGCCGCGCCGTCACGAGCGCACCGGTGGCTCGGGGTGCTGCCACGCACTCGTGGCATCTGGGGCGATGTCGCGCTTCCAGACGGGCACGTCGGCCTTGATCGCTTCGAGCACCTCGCGCGCCACCTCGAACGCGCGGGCGCGGTGCGGCGCGCTCACCGCCACTGCCACGCTGGTTTCGCCGACTCCGAGTAAGCCGAGGCGGTGGACGACCTCGACGCGGACGCCGCCGACTTGGAGCCGTCCCACGATGCCCGCCAGCACGCGCTCGGCCATCGCCTCATACGCCTCGTAGTCGAGTGCGGCGGTTACGTCGGGACCGGTCAGGTCGCGCACCGTGCCAAGGAACAGCACGTTCGCCCCGCTGTGCGGCGACAGCACGCGCCGCAGCAGCGCGAGGCCGTCGATCTCGTCG
>CAXTPM010000384.1:0-2206 GCA_964245865.1 uncultured Fimbriiglobus sp.
CGCGCCGACGGCGCCCCCGGCCGGCGCGAACAGGCCACCACTACTTAAGGTCGGGGTGCCGCCGGGCAGGGTGCGGGCCTGGGCGCCGCCGAGGCTCAAGCTCTGGTCGGTCACGCCGAGTGCGACCGACGCGCGCCCGCCCCACACGAGCCGCCCCGACTGCCGGCCGAAGGCGTACCCGACCTGCCCGCCGTGGAAGCGGCTGCGCGCGGTCAGGGTGTCGAGGCTCGCCACGCTCGTCCCCGCCGGGTCGCTCGCGCCGGCCAGCGCCCGGCTGACATCGCTCACACTCAGGGTCTCGCGCAGGTTCAGGTGCCGGTAGCCGGCGAACACCTCGCTGAAGCTGTCGCAGCCCCGGTAGAGGCTCGACTTCGCACTGAGTTCGCCGCCCCAGAGCGTGCTGCGGTTTTCGAGGGCGACCGACCCCGTCGAAAGCCCCGGCGCCGCGACCGGCCGCAGCGGGGCGGCGCCGGTCGGGTCGAAGGTGGGGCGGCTCAGGCTCGGGTACTGGGCCGAGTCGAGCGCCGCGGTGGTGGTCTGCCGGCCGAGGAAGAAGAAGCTCCCCGCCACGCCGAGGCCGTCGTCGCCGCCGTACCCCGCGCGGACGCGGAAGCCGTTGCGCGCCGAGCTGCCGAACCCGCCGGGGCCGAGCAGCGCCTCGCCGGCGCCGGTGGCCAGGACCGGCACGCGGCCGGAGTTGACCCACCACAAGAGGTAGTCGGCCTCGACCGAGGCGCGGGAGGTGGCGAACTTGGCGTCGTTGGGGGCGTCGCCGAGCACGCGCGTCTCGGAGTCCTCGCCCCACAGCCCGACGCCGAAGAGGTCGGCGAAGCGGTAGTCCCGCGAGAGGGTGAGGTTGGGCGAGCCGTAGACGCCGTGCTTGCCGCCGGGGATGCCGGCCATCGCAGGGCTACTCGCCGACGCCGGGAGCACCGCGCCGCCCACGACGCCGCACCACATCGGGTCGGCGGCGGGCGAAACCGCCGGTGCCGGCGACGGGGCGGGCAGCGGGCGCGGCGGGGCGAGCGGCGCCGGCGCGGCCGGCGGCTGGAGCGGCGCGGGCGCCTTGGGGGCCGGGGCCGTTGGTGCGGGCCGGGGCGCGGGGGCCGTGGGCGCCGGCGCCGGGGGAATCGTTAAGTCCAGTGGGCCGGGGCGCGGGCGCAACTCCGTGGGCGGGCGCGGCGGAATCTCCGCGACGGCGACCGGAGCCGCCCGGAACTCCGGCGCCGGCGGCAGGATCGGCGGCAGCGGCGCGACCTCGATCTTGGGCGGGCTGGCGGGAGTCGGCGCGGGTGGCGCGGGCGTCCCCGGCGCCGGCGCCCACGGCAGCGACCCCTCCGCGACGGGCGTCCACGGCTGGCCGGGGCTGGGCGAGTCGCCCCGTGCGGCGCTACCCAACAGTAGCCCGGCCGAGAGGATCGTGATGGTTCGCGTTCGCTGCACTGGCCCCGCCCTCCTGAGCCGAAAGTCCGACTCGTCAGGAGTTTGTCGGCATCCATGCGGCACGATCCGCACAAATTAACACGGATCGCGGGTAACGCGGCGTGGAATCGCTCAACGGCAGGGCGGGCTAGGGAATCTCCGCGACCTCGCCGCCGGCGCGGGTGGCGAGCGCGGGCAGCACCGCGTCGGCCGAGTAGGCGAGGAAGCGCACCGAGCCGTCGGCGAAGGCGAAGTTCGCGCCGCCGGAGTGCAGGCTCCAGAAGTGGAACACGTCGCACGGGTTGTCGAGTTTACCGGGGCCGAGGGGGTACGGCCCCTGGGGGCAACCGTCGGTGTGCTGGCTATTAGACGGGCGTCCGTCGTGGGCGCCAAGCACCGTGAACGCTCCCTGCTGCCCTGCGGCCGAGGAGACATACCACCAGCCGTACCAGAAGTCCGCGCTAGGTGGCCGCTCGCCCGCGGCCAAGGTATTCGACGTGCCGTCGCGGATGTCGGTCAGCCGGGTCGAGGAGCCGTAGTAGTAATCGCCGGCATTGTCTGATGAGTCAACGCCGTTGACGCCGAGGTAGCTAGTGAGTGCCGCGTAGAAGCCGAGGTGCGTGATGTGCGGCCGCACGAGCCGGTCGTCGATTGGGCAGGCGAACACCCGCAGCAGGGTGCTGACCCCGAAGTGAGCGCCGGTGTATGGGTTGGCCGGCTCTTTCTGGTACGCGGCGACGGTGGTATTCCACAGCGGGTCTTGGTCCAGGAACGGCAGCAGGCG
>CAXTPM010000384.1:2216-5537 GCA_964245865.1 uncultured Fimbriiglobus sp.
AGTTCTGGGCGGCGAGGCCGATCTGCTTCAAGTTGTTCTGGCAGTTGAGCCGGGCGGCAGCGGCGCGGACCTTCTGCACGGCGGGCAGCAGGAGGCCGACGAGCGTGGCAATGACGGCGACGGCCACAAGTAGTTCGATGAGCGTAAAGCCTGGGCGGCGGGTACGGGATGCGGGCGTCATGCGGTTGCGACCTTAGTTCGCCGGCGGCGTCGAATGACTACAGTCGCCACGATGAGGGTCAGGACGCCAGCACCGACCCACACAGCCGTCAGGTCGGCTGGCTCGTCCTCGATAAGTTCGTTGGGCAAGCCGTAGTACGACAGGCGGAGCCGCTCGCGCGGCAGCGGCTCGATGGCATAGTCGGTGTAGGTCCACTGATCGACCTCGGGCTTATTGCTGGAGACCGTTAGGGTTTTCACGCACTCGGCCGCAACGGCGAACGGGATGGCCTCGGTCGGCGGAGAATAAACCAAGTCGTGAGTGAGCGACCATACCTCGCGCCCACCCGATTCCGAGCGGCACGACTGGGAGTGTTTGGTCACGACGTAGCCCATGCGGTCGTCGAGAACCATCCTGCCGGTGACGACGATCGGCCCGATCGTCTGGTCGCCGGGCATCCGGCGACAGTAATCGATAGCCGATACGTCCGCGGCCTGTCGGGCGATGTCGGCGCGGGTGAAGCCTCCTGCGGTGAGCACGGCGAGTTGGGCCAGAGCGGACGACGGCTGGTTCGCGGGCTCGAGGTGCGAGCCGATCCCGTAGTGTTTATAACCCGCGCGCGACAAAAAAGCCTCCAGGGCCGAACCACCCCGGCGGACCTCACTCGCCGTGACTGCGGCGTCAACTCGATACTGACCCGACGCCTTGTCCTTGCTCAAAACAAACCCGCCTTTGGCGGACAGACACGCGACTTCGTCGTCGCGGAAATAAGCTGTATAATCTTTCGAAACGTAGACTTTGAACTTGCGAAGCTTGTTCCATTTGAAATAATACGCGAGTTTGGACGTACTCAGAAAACGTTGCCTGGCCAGGCAGGCTTTGGCGAAATCGGAGTTCTGCTCGCGCAGTTTGCTTTCGACCTCCCCGAGAGACATGAGGGGGGCATCCGGTTGCCGTGCGACTGCACAGGGGGGCACGGCAGCCGGCAAAAATAACGCGACAACACTTGCCTGGGCGAGCCGGAACAACATAGACGTTACCGAATTTGCTGAGTTGTTTCTGGCCACAGCGCGACGAGGTTTTAGCCCGCGCCCGCGGGGATCGGCGTCTCGATCACTTCCTCGGGATTGGGCTTGGGTTTGCACCCGCAGGCCAGAACCCCGCTGGGTGTGAGGATGAATCCGCACGTCTCACCCGGAGGACACGAGCCGATACACCTGTAGTCAGGCAGACCGTTGGCGTTGACGTACACTCCCATACATGGGATGATGATTATGATGGGAGGAATAACGACCAACACCGAAGCGGCATTGATGCAGACGGTGATGGCCGCGCCGGCCAGTAGGCACTTGACGTATCGCATCAAAGTCTCCACAAGTGTGATCCCGTATCCACGCTAGCAAACTCGGGGGTGTTAACCCGAATTGCTACTATCGAATCCGACCGCGACCCTCAGCCGAGTCTGTCGGGGCAAGTCGGTCCACAGCTCAATCGATCGGTACATCCGGCCCCGAAAGTCCTCAGCCACTTTCAGGGTGACGCGAACCGCGCGGGCTTCGCCGGCGGGCAGCGTCACGTGGACTTCACTGACGAGGCAGCTACAGCCGCTGCTCCCGCTGACATCGGCCTTGAACTGCTTGGTTGATGGCCGCGCCACGCACAACAACGCCACGAGGGCCGCGTCGAAGCCGCAGACCCACCACGGGTGGACCGACACCGGCCTGAAGCAGTTGCACGAGGTCTGCCCGCGAAGTGCCGCCTGCCCGCTGACTAGCGTGAATCCGCAGAACATCGCCGCGGTGACCAGCCACGCCGACGCCGGTGCGGCACCGTAAAGCAGCCAGCCGCCGACGAGCAGTTCGACCGGGACGATCAGGGCTTGGACGGCGGGATGGCCAGTCCAGCTAGACTCTGACAGCGGCGAAACCGACTGGCCGAGTGATTTGAGGACGGACGCACGAACTAGGACGAGGCCACAGGCGCGGAGGATCGCGGGGGCATCACTTGTCCTCTACCCGCTTGCGGTCGTATCGGCCGTCAAGCATCAGAGTAGTGGTGGCTCCGCGGCCGGCAAGCGAAAAACTACCCGCTTTGCCGGAATTATGTGAAGCTTGCGTGAGGCGGGCTAACCCCTACGCTGCCCGCCGCGCCGCCTGCCGCCCGAAGCTCGCCACTACCTCGAGTGCGCGCCGCTGCTGCGTCTCGGTGATCTCCGGGAACATCGGCAGCGCCAGCACCTCCTCGGCGGCGCGCTCGCTCGCCGGGAAGTGGCCGGAGTCGAAGCCCCGGCCGCGCACGCATTCTTGCTGGTGCAGGCACAAGGGGTAGTAGACCTCGCAGCCGATCTGCTCGCTCTTCAGGTGCTTCAGCAACTGGTCCCGCTGCCCGTTGGCCACGCGCACCACGTACTGGTTGAAGGTGTGCTTGCCGTACCCCTTGTCCACCGGGCGCGACACGACCCCGTCGAGGCGCATCTCGCCGATCAGGTCGTCGTAGCGTGCCGCCGCCCGCTGCCGGCCGAGTAGCCACTCGTCCACGCGGCCGAGCTTCACGCGCAGCATCGCGGCGTGCAGGGCGTCGATGCGCGCGTTCCACCCCACGTACTTGTGGTAATACTTCACCTCCGAGCCGTGGTTACGGAGCGCGACCATCTTCTGGTGTAACTCGGCCCGGTTGGTGGTGACGAGTCCCGCGTCGCCCATGGTGCCGAGGTTCTTACTCGGGTAGAAGCTAAAGCAGCTAATCACGCCGAGGGTGCCGCAGCGGCGACCCTTGTACTCCGAGCCGAACGACTGCGCCGCGTCCTCGATCACATACAAACCGTGGCGGTCGGCGCAGTCGAAGATCGGGTCCATGTCCGCACATTGGCCGAACAAGTGCACCGGCATGATCGCGCGCGTGCGCGGCGTCACGGCCGCTTCGATGAGTGCCGGGTCGAGGTTGTACGTCTCGGGGTCGATGTCCACGAACACCGGCGTCGCGCCCACCCGCAGGATCGACCCCAGCGTGGCGAAGAACGTGAAGGGGGGGAGGATCACCTCGTCGCCCGGCCCCAGGTCGAGCGCGGTGAGGGCCAATAGCAGGGCGTCGGTGCCGCTGCCGCACCCCAGCGCGTGGTTGGCGCCGCAGTAGTCAGCGCACTCGGCCTCGAACGCGCTGAC
>CAXTPM010000385.1:0-5529 GCA_964245865.1 uncultured Fimbriiglobus sp.
GCATCACCAACGTGGTCCAACGGGCGTCCGCCACCGCCGACCAACTCGCCCCCGGCCGGGCCGGACTCGCCCTCCCCCGCCGGGCGGAACGCGCTCAGCAAGAATGTCGCAGCGACGAGCAAAATGCACAGCACCACGCCCCCCTTATTGGCGGCGTGGCGGCGCGCCTCTTTCACGACGAGCGCGCGCAAAATGTGGTACCGCATTCGCATATCCAGCAGTTAGTCGAACGCGCGGCCGGTGAGCTTCAGGAACGCCGCGTGGAAGTCGAACTCGCGCGTCGCCACGCTCGCCACCCGCCCGGCCCGCAGGTCGTCGGCCAGCCGCGCGCGATCCGGTTCGGCCAGCATGTCAACGCTATATTTGTCGCCGGCCGTGGACACCACGTCGGCCCGCTTCTCGGAGTAGCGCGACTTCAGGTTGTGCGGCGAGTCGAGCGCCACGAGTTTTCCGCGGCAGACGATCGCCACGCGGTCGCAGATGAGGTCAACTTCATTCATGTCGTGCGTGGTCAGGACGACTGTGTAGCCGGCCGCGACGCGCTCGCGCAAAATGCGGTGCACCACCGACGCGCTGTGAATATCCAGGTTCGCCGTCGGCTCGTCCAAATACAGTACCGGCGGGTCGTGTAATAAGGCGCAGGCCAGGAGTAATTTGCGCCGCATGCCGAGCGAGTAGCCGCGCACGACGTTATTGGCCGACTCGGAGAGTTCCACCATCGCCAAGCAGTCGCCCACGCGGCGGCGCGGGACGCCGTAGAGGTCGGCGAAGAACTCTAAATTGCGCGCGCCGGTCAGTTCCTCGAAGTGGTTCTCCCGATCCGGCACGTACCCGAACAGCGGCTTGATTTCCGCCCACCGCCGCACCACGTCGCGGCCCAGCACGGTCACCGCCCCCGAGGTCGGCCGGCGCTGGCCGATCAGCACGCGCATGGTGGTCGATTTGCCCGCGCCGTTGGGGCCGAGCAGCCCGAACAATTGTCCGCGCGGCACGGCGAGACTCAGGCCGTCTACGGCGACGAACTCGCCGTAGCGGACGGTCAGGTTGTCGATGCGGATCGCGTCGGGGTCGGCCATGCGGCGAGTCTAGTGCGCGGCCGCGCGGCACGCCACGCTAACTAGACGCCCTCGTCGTCGAGGGGCATCTGGCCGCGCTCGACGCCGAAGTATTTCGCCTGCGGGTGGTGGAAAATGAGCGCCGTGGTGGACTGCTCGGGTTCGAGTAGGAATTGCTCGGTGAGCGTGATGCCGACGCGCTGCGGCTCGATCAACTTGAACAGGCCGAGTTGGTCTTCGAGGCGCGGGCACGCGGGGTAGCCGAAGGCGTAGCGCCGGCCGCGGTAGTGGCCCTTGAATAACTTGGTCACGTCCTGCACGTCGTCGCCGCCGATGCCCCACTCGCGCCGGATTTGCTGGTGGAAGTATTCCGCGAGCGCCTCGGCGAACTCCACGCCCAGGCCGTGCAGTTTATAGTAGTCGGTGAACTTGCCCTCGTCGCGCAGTTTCTCGGTCCACTGGCTGACGACCTCGCCGGCGGTGACGGCCATCAGGCCGAGACTATCGACCGGCCGGCCGTTTTCCGGCGGCGCGATGTAGTCCGCGAGGCACAGCCGTTCGCCGAAGTCCTGGCGCGGGAACGTGAACGTGTGCGTGACCTCGTCGGCGTTGGGGTCGTACAAGTCGATCGAGTTGCCGCGCGACGCGGCGGGGTAGAACCCATACGTCGCGGCCGGCTGCAAAATGTTGTGTTCGAGGCACAGCGCTTTGAGGCGCGCCAACGCCGGCCGAGCCGACTCGGCCATCTGCCTCTCGTACTCGGCCGGCTTCACGCCGCCCTTGCGGTACTGCCACTGGGTGCTGAATAGCGTGCGCTCGTTGATATAATTAAACACCGTCGCCACGTCGAACTCGTTGACCGGCTGGTAGCCGAAGAACGGGGGGCGCGGCCGGTCGGGCGCGGGCCGCACGTGCTCCGAGCGCGCCTCGTCGGCGGGCGCAACCGTGGCTTTGGCGGTCACTTGCGCCGCCTCACGCTTGGCCCGCAGCGCCTCGGCCCGCGCGGCCTGCTGGCGGGCGTCGATCACCTTTTGGATCGCGGGGCTGGCGCTCGAGAGGCGCTTCTCCTGCACGAGTTGGTCCATGATGCGCAGCCCCTCGAACGCATCCTCGCCGTAGAACAACTGGCCGTGGTAGATGCGCCGCAAATCTTCTTCCACATACCGGCGGTTGAGCGCAGCACCCCCGAGAATCACCGGCGGCTTGAGGCCGCGCTTGTTGAGGGTAACGAGGTCTTCCTTCATAATCACCGTCGATTTCACGAGCAGGCCCGACATGCCAATGGCGTCGGCGTCGGTCTTTTCCAGCTCGGAAATCATGTTCTCGACCGGCTGCTTGATGCCGATGTTGTAGACTTTGTAGCCGTTGTTGGTGAGGATGATATCGACCAGGTTCTTGCCGATGTCGTGCACGTCGCCTTTGACGGTGGCGAGTACGATTTTGCCCTTCTCCGCGCCGTCGGCCTTCTCCATGTGCGGCTCGAGCATCGCCACGGCCATCTTCATGACCTCGGCCGATTGCAGCACGAAGGGCAGTTGCATCTGGCCCGAGCCGAACAGCTCGCCGACGACCTTCATGCCGTCGAGCAGAATATTGTTGATGATGTCAATCGGCGTGTACTTCTCGCGCCCGAGGTCGAGGTCGGCGGCGAGCGTCTCGCGCCTCCCCTGGATGATGGCTTGCTTCAGGCGCGCCTCGACGGTCTCGCCGAGCGATTCTTTGGTCTTCGCCACGCCCTTGCGGTCGGAATAGTGCTCGATTAAGAGTTGCAGCGGGTCCTCGGTGCACTCGCCGTCGCCGTCGAACACGCGCTCGTCGAACAGTAGCCGGCGGCAGAGTTCGCGCCCCTCGGCGTCCACGCTGGCGAGCGGCAAAATCTTCGCGGCGTGTAAAATGGCCGAGTCGCAGCCGGCCTCGAGCGCGTAGTGTAAATACACCGAGTTCAACACTTGTCGTGCATACGGCGCGAGGCCGAAACTACAATTACTGAGGCCGACGTGCGTGAGCGCACCGGGTAGGCCGGCTTTAATCAGTTTGATGGAGTCGAACGTGGCGATCGCGCTCTTGCGCGTCTGCTCCTGGCCGGTCGAGACGGGGAACACCAGCGGGTCGAATAGTAAATCCGTCGGCGGGATGCCGTACTCGTTCACGCAAATGTCGTAGATGCGCTTGGCGACATCGAACTTCCACTGCGCGGTGTCGGCCTGGCCCACCTCGTCAATGGTGAGTGCTACGAGCGCGGCGCCGTACTTTTTGGCGAGCGGCACGACCTTGTCGATTTTGACGCGGCCGTCTTCGAGGTTGATCGAGTTGATGATCGCCTTGCCGCTGCATAATTTTAGCGCGGCCTCGATGACGTTGACCTCGGTCGAGTCGATCATAATGGGCTTCGACAGCACCGCGTTGTAGCGCTTCAGCACCTCCTTCATGTCGCGCTCTTCGTCGCGCCCCACATACGCCACGCACACGTCTAAGATGTGGACGCCCTCGCGCTCCTGCTCGCGCGCCATGTCTAATAGTCCCTCGAAGTCGTCCTTTTCGAGGAGTTGCTTGAACTTGCGCGAGCCGTTGGTGTTGGTGCGCTCGCCGACCAGCAACGGGCGCGGCAGTTGGTTGAGTTCCATCGCGCCCAGTAAACTGGACGCGCACGGCACCGACTCGGGGCTACGTGGCGGGGCGACCTTGCCCATCAGCCGGTCGCACACGGCCTTCATGTGTAATTTGGTAGTACCGCAGCAGCCGCCGACGATGTTGACGCCGAACTCGCTCACGAAGCGGTCGAGCCAGTCGGCCAAGTCGTTGGGCTGGAGGGGGAAGTGCGCGTCGTCGCCGCGCGTCACCGGCAGGCCGGCGTTGGGGACCACGCTGATGAGGCGCGGGCTGCACTGCGACAAGTGCTGCACACTCGATAGCATTAAGTCGGGGCCGACGGCGCAGTTCAGGCCGATCACATCAATGCCGGGGAGCGACTGCAGCGTGACGAGGGCGCCTGCGATGTCGGTGCCGGGCAGCATTTTCTGGCCCTGCTCCATGATGGTGATTTGCACCATCAGCGGCAGTTTGACGCCCCGCGCCGCCATCACCTCCACCGCGGTAATGGCGACGGCCTTGGCCTGCAAAATGTCGAAGCAGGTTTCGATCAGAATCGCATCGACGCCGCTATCAACCAGTGTTTCGAGCTGCGGGCGGTAGGCGTCGGCGACGGCGTCGAAGTCGGTGGTGATGCCCGCGTCGGTGAGGCTCGGCATCTTGGTGCCCGGCCCGACGCTGCCGACCACGTAGCGCTTGCGCTCGGGCGTGCTGTACTTCGCGGCCGCGTCCTTGGCGAGTTTCACGTTCAGGCGGTTGATCTCGTCCAACTGGCCGGCGACGCCGAACTCGGAGAGGCCGATCATGTTGGCGTTGAAGGTGTTGGTCTCGACCGCGTCGCACCCGGCCTCGAAGTAGCCCTCGTGGATGGCGGTAATCCACTCGGGGTGCGTGTAGGCGAGGGTGTCCGAGAGGTTCAAGAGCGACTTGCCGTTGGGGGCGTAGCCCCAGTCGGCCTCGGTCGGCTTGAACTGGTGCAGGCTGGTGCCCATGCCGCCGTCGAGGACCACGACGCGGGTCTTGGCCAGATCGAGGAGCGTCGGGTGCGCGGCGGTGTCCAAGGCGAAGCCCCGTGAAGGAATCAATCGTTTGGTGTAGTTTAGGCCGGGAGCGGCGTCGTGGGCCGTGATTCGTGGACGGTGGACCGCGAAGATGCAACCGGCGCAACCGCGGCGGGGCGTGTCTCACCGGTCCACGGTCCACGAATCGCGGTCCACGCGCAGCAAAAAGCCGGGCCTCCCGATCCATCGGAAGGCCCGGCGAGGGGGGCTGCGGGCGTCATTTCCGCGCAGCCCCTCCGAACCCAGGTCCGGTTCCACGGCACGGCGGTCCCACGGTCTCGGCGGGGGAGAAGGGTCTTCCCGCCGACGGTAGGGTGGGCGCGCGGACGCGTCATGCGTCACCGGGGGCGTCCGTGCCGCCGGCGTCGGTGCGTGGGGTGCCTGAGTTCGGGAGTCGGTCCCCGGCCGGGCGTCCGGGCGGTCACCACCGAAGGGTGGGGCGCGGGCGTCGGGCCGGGCTGGGAGTGCGAGCTACCGCCGGGGGCGGGGGTCGCGGGTCTGGTCCAAGATTGTGACGTGCGGGGCGCCGAACCGTGTGCTGAGGCCAGAGTGAGCCGGGTGCGGCCGAATCATGGTCACCGGTCCTGGGGGGAAACTGCGTCGGTCCTGTGGGGCATAAGGTACCGCATCCGAACCAAGTGTCAACGGGGAGATACGCCCCGCCGCCCCAGGCCCCCCCCGAGGCCGCAACTCTACGATTCGTAGAGGTTTGAGGGTATTCCGCGTCCGACCGCGGGGGGCGTCAAGGGAAATCCGCCCCGCGCTGCGGGAAACTTGCGTAGGAGTCGGAGTTGCCGCAACCCCGTGACCGGAGGCCGACTTGA
>CAXTPM010000386.1:0-5521 GCA_964245865.1 uncultured Fimbriiglobus sp.
CTTCGCGGCCGGGGACTTCAACGGCGACGGCAGGGCCGACATCGTGGTGAGTGCCGGCTTCGGCGGCGGGCCGCGCGTGCGGGTGTTCGACGCCGCGCAAGTGACCATGACCGCCGACCCGACCAAGCCCCGACTGTTGGCCGACTTCTTCGCCATCGAAGACCCGCGCTTCCGGGGCGGCACGCGCATCGCCGTGGGCGACCTGAACCGCGACGGCCGGGCCGACCTAGCGGTCGCGGCCGGGCAGGGCGGCGGGCCGCGCGTCTCGGTGTGGGACGGCAGCACGCTGGCCGTCGGCAAGACCCCGACCCGCGCGTTCAACGACTTCTTCGCCTACGAGGCCGCGCTGCGCAACGGCGCGGTGGTCGGTATCGGGGACGTGAACGGCGACGGGGTCAACGACCTCGTGACCGGCGCCGGCCCCGGCGGCAGCCCCCGCGTCACGGTGTTCAGCGGCGTCTCGCTCCAGCAGAACTTGGGCGCGCAGACCACCCGCGTGGCCGATTTCTTCGTCGCCAACGACAGCACGAGCCGTAGTGGCACGACGCTGAGCGTCAAAGACCTCGATGGCGACGGCAAAGCCGACATCGTGGCGACCAACGGTACGACGGCCTCGGTCGTGACCGCGGCAAACATCGTCAAGAACTACCTGAACCCTACCGGCGTCGGCCCGGCCAGCGCGCTGGACCTCAATGCCCTCGGCGACCCGCGCGGCGTTAACGTGGGCTAAAAGAGGTGAAGAGGATTTGGCCGCAGAGGCGCAGAGAGCGCGGAGGTAAGAGGAGTAAGCCGGACGGGAGATTTCGTTTCCGAACACATCCTCCCCTCTATTTCGTACTCCTCTTACCTCCGCGCTCTCTGCGCCTCTGCGGCCAAATCCTCTTCTTCTCAGCCACCCACTCGCTTCACCGCGTACCCCAACTTCACCAACTCCTCTTCGACGCGGTCGCGCATGTCGCCCTGAATCTCGATCACCTTGTCGCGCACGGTGCCGCCGGTGCCGCAGCGGTTCTTGAGCGCGGTCGCTAGCTCGGCGATTTGTGGTTCGGTCAGGTGCGTCGGCAGGTCGCTCACCAGCGTGACGCCCTTGCCGCGCCGGCCCTTGGTTTCGCGCCCCAGGCGCACCACCGGCGGTTTTTTCGGCTTGGCGGGCTTGGTGGCCACTTCGACCGCCGTGGCGACTTGCGCCCGCGCGGCCGGGTCGCGCTTGGCGCCGGTGACCAGGCGCGCCGCGAGGTCGGCGACTTCGCCGGGGATGGCACTCGCGTCGGCGGGCCAGGCCTCGGCGTCGCTGCCGAGCACGAGCGTGGTCGGCGGGCCGAAGGTGACGACTTTCGCCGCGGCGGTCGCCCGAACTGTGATGTCGGCCACGACTTCGGCGGTGTAGGGGAGGCCGAGCTTGGCGGCGAGCGCGGCGAACTCGGCTGCTGCGAGTGCCGCCAGGGTGGGGTGGGCGGCGTTCGGGAAAAACTGGACCACTCGGCTCCGGGCACTCACCGGCCACTCCTATTCCTGCTAAGATGGCGTGAATCCCGACACGGGCGCGGCGTTCCGCCCAGGTCGGCCGTCCGGGGCGCGAGGCCGTCGAATATGAAACCCGCGTTCGTCACCTCGCCGGCCCGCCCCAAGGTGATCGCGCGCACCACCGCGCGGGTGCTCGTCGGCTTCCACGCGCTCGCGCTCGTGGCACTACTGCCCTACTTCTGGACGTGGTGGTCGATCCCCATTTTACTAGTCGGCAACGCGGTGTTCGGCAGCATCGGCATCAACTTGGGCTACCACAGGTTATTGACCCACCGCAGCGTGACCGTGCCGCGCTGGCTCGAGAAG
Organism: uncultured Fimbriiglobus sp.; assembly: GCA_964245865.1. Lineage (GTDB taxonomy): Bacteria > Planctomycetota > Planctomycetia > Gemmatales > Gemmataceae > Fimbriiglobus. Next base: position 1,831 of record CAXTPM010000386.1, read on the forward strand.
ACGTTCACGGTGCTCGGCATTTGTAGTCTCGAAGGCCCGCCGCTGCAATGGGTGGCGGTGCACCGGATGCACCACCAGCACTCCGACCTGGAGGGCGACCCGCACAGCCCCGCGCACGGGTTCTACTGGGGCCACGTCGGCTGGACGTATGTCGATGACCGGGCGCTGAAGGTCGACGCGGTGCGCTACATCCCGGATCTGATTAGCGACCCGTTCCAGAAGTGGCTGCACAAAAAGAGCCGCTGGACGTATGTGTATTACGCACACGTGGCGGTGATCGTACTCGCCGCCGCGCTGCTCGGCGTGGCAATTGATTTTAGCTGGGCCGGCCTCGCCAAAGGCGCCGCCTACGGCCTGGTGTGGGGCGTGGTCGTGCGCACGGTGTACGTTTGGCACATCACGTGGCTGGTGAATAGTGCCGCCCACCGCTGGGGCTACAAGAACTATTCGACCGGCGACGACAGCCGCAATAACTGGGTGGTGGCGGTGCTGACCAACGGCGAGGGGTGGCACAACAACCACCACGCCGCGCCGCGCAGCGCCAGCCACGGGCACCGCTGGTGGGAACTCGATTTGACGTATAGTTTTGTACGCGGCCTGGAGTTGGTGGGGCTGGCGAAGGGCGTGGTGCCGGTGAAGGTGGCGAACTATAAGAAGCTCGGGGCGCCGGCCGGGAGCGAGGCGGACGCCGAGGCGGTGGGGGCGGCGTGAACAGGGACTAGGCTGCGGCCAACTCCGAGGGGTGTTTGACGAGGTACTCGCGCACCTCGTGCTGCATCCAGTCGATCTCGGCGAGAAGCGCCATCGACTCGAGAAGCACGCGCGTGCCGTCGCGGAAAACTTCCACGAGGGCGTTGTCCGCGAACACGATCACGCTGCTGACTTCGATCGCTGTCTCGAACGCAGTGCGGCTCGCGGCCCGCGCTAACTCGGGAATCTCTGCTTCGAGCCTGAGTAGTTCGGCTTCGGTCATTGTCACCCCTCCAGCACGTCCAGGAACTCCGGCGGCACGCGGTCGGTCAGCCAGACGCCGTTGACCGACACCCGGAACGTGTGCCCGGCGTCGCTGAGTTCCAGCGCGCGGACGCGCAGCACCACCGGGGTGCCGTGCCGGGCGCCGACTTTGCGCGCCGAGTCGGCCGCGTAGGCCAGATGCACGTGCTGGCGCCGGCCGGGGACTAGCCCTTCGCGCAAGATGCTCTCGAGCGAACTGCGCGCGGTGCCGTGGTACAGGAACTCGGGCGGCGGCACGGCGGGGAGTTCGAGGTCTACCGCGAGCGAGTGGCCCTGGTTGGCCCGTACGCGCAGCCCGTCGGCGCTGAAGGTGAAGCGCTGCTTCTCGTTGGTGGCGACGATCTCGGTAAGGATATCGCGCGTCAGCGGCTGGCCGAACTCCGCGGCGCGAGCCAGCAGGTCATCCACACCCGCCCAGCCGTTGGCGTCGAGCGCCAGGCCGATCGTCTCGGGGCGGTGCCGCAGCACCAGGGAGAGGAACTTGCTCAGGCCCACGAGGTCCGGGTTCATGGTCCTACCAGGCTTGGCCCAGCGCGCGGGCGATCAGGTCGTAGCCGTCGGCGGCGGTCACTTTCACGTTCACGAAGTCGCCCGGCCGCAACTTCTTGGCTTTGACGCGCACGGCGCAGTCGATATCGGGGCTGTCGGCATACGTGCGGCCTTGGTAGTGTCCGGCGAACTCGGGGTCCACCCCGTCGATGATGACCGGCAACTCGCTCCCCACGAGGGACTCGGCGAACCCGAACGCCACGCCCTGCTGCACCCGCATGAGGCTATCGAGGCGCGCCTGCTTCTCGGGTTCGGGCAAATGCCCGCCCAACTTCGCCGCCGGGGTGTTCGGCTCCAAGGAATACGCGAACACGCCGCAGCGCTCGAACTTCGCCGCCGCAAGGAAGTCCTGCAACTCCAGGAAGTCCGCCTCGGTCTCGCCGGGGAAGCCGGTGATGAACGTGGTGCGCATCACCAAGTCGGGGATGGCGTCGCGCAGGCGGTCAATGATATCGCAAGTTTGCGCGCGGTTCACGCGGCGCACCATGCGCTTCAGCACGCCGTCGGCGATGTGTTGCAGCGGCATGTCGATGTAGGGGACGATTTTCGACGCGCCGGCGAGTACATCGAGTAAGTCGTCGCCGACGTGCTCGGGGTAAGCGTACAGCACGCGAATCCACTCGATCCCCGGCACGTCGTTCAACTTCGTGAGCAACTCGGCCAGCCGGGTTTCGCCGTACAAATCCATGCCGTAGTACGTCGTATCTTGGGCGACGATAATCAACTCGCGCACCCCGTCCGCAGCCAGTTCGCGCGCCTCGGCGAGAATGCCCTCCATCGGCTTGGTGGCGTGCTTGCCCCGCATCTTCGGGATGGCGCAGTACGTACACAGCCGGTCGCAGCCCTCGCTAATTTTCAGGTACGCATAGTGCCGGGGCGTGATGCGGATGCGGGCGCTGTCGTCGAGCGCCCGAACCGGCGCCGGGCGGAACACCGTGCGCTGCTCGGTGATTTGCCGCACCGCGCGGTCCACGGCACTCGATATCTCGTCGCGGCCGAACACGCCGACGATCTGATCGACCTCGGGCACTTCGCTCAACAGCAAGTCGCGGTTGCGCTCGGCGAGGCACCCGGCCACGACCACCGACCCGACGCGGCCCTGCTTCTTGAGGTCGAGCATCTCGCGGATCACGCCGAGCGACTCCTGCCGCGCGGACTCGATGAACGCGCAGGTGTTAATCACCACCACGTCCGCGCCGTCGGCGCCCGCCTGCAGCTTGTAGCCGCTGGTGGCGAGGTGGCCGAGCATCTTTTCGGAATCGACCGTGTTCTTGGGGCAGCCGAGCGAGACGAACGCGAAACTGCCCCCGACCGAGGGGACGCCATTCGCGTTCGGGGCGGGGCGGGGGCTGGGGGCGAGCGGGAGTTGGAGCATAGTGCTGTAGTTTAGCGGCCGCACCGGCGTTGGGGAAGCGCGGCGGCGGGGAATGGCACGCGGGGCGGGGCCGGCTCAGGCGCCGCCCGGCCCGGCTGCGGCGGGCGGCAGCGCCGTAATCTCCACCGCGCCGCCGGGGGCGCAGGCGGCGCGCAACTCGTGGCCGTCTAAGAGGGCCATTCCCACCAGCGGGGTGGCGCCCATCGCGGCGACGTTCACTTGCCGCCACGCGCTGTCCCACAAGACCTCGGCCGCGAACACCGGGACGGTGCCGACGGTGCCGTCGGCCAGGGGGACTCGAATCCTCGTGAGGAACGGGAGGCCGAGTGGGGTTGCTTCGGCGCTCGGCAGCGAGAGTGGCCCGGCGAACCCAGTATCGACCACGGCGTCGAACGAGAACGGCACGCCGGCCGGGCCGCGCAGCGTCAGCCGCACCACGGGCTGGCGACCCGCGCTGACGACTCCGCGAATCATTGGCCGTCCAGAATGAAGGGGGTTAGGAGGGCGTACACCGCCGGGTGGCCCGCGCGCTCGGTCCAGAACTCGCCCCCCGGCCGGCGGGCGCGGAGGGCGTTGACCGCAGCGCGGAGGTCGTCGCCGATCTCGAAGTCGCCGCTGAGCACGTCTAGCGTCACGAGCTTGCCGTCGTCCTCGGGCTTCAGCAGCGGCTTAATTTGCCGCCCGTACAACTCCGCGCCGAGGGACGCAATCTCCTCGGGGGTCAGTGCCGCCGCAGTCGCCGCCATGACTCGC
>CAXTPM010000387.1:0-5515 GCA_964245865.1 uncultured Fimbriiglobus sp.
CTCTCGATTATGCAACGTCGGCACGCGCGGACGCGGCGCCGGGCCGCGTGCCGGTGGGGCTTCGTCCCGGCGGCGCGGGGCGTCTACCCGACTGGCGTGCCGCGCCTCACGACGGGGTTCCCGTTCGGGCTGTTAGAGAGCGGCCGCACGGTCGCCGTCGCGTCGAAACTCGTGGTCTGGCCGCGCACCTACGAGGTCGGGCCGGCGCCGCACTCCGGGGGCGACCACCGCAGCGATGGGGGCGTGTCGCGCTCCAAAGTCGGCGGCGCGGGCGACGTGGCCGGCGTGCGGCCGTACCGCCGGGGCGACTCGTTCCGGCGCGTTAACTGGGCGCAGTCCGCCAAGCACGACCGGCTGGTGGTCTGCGAACTCCAGTCGAACGCGCGCCCGGCGATCCAGCTCGTCCTCGACACCGACCCGACTGTACACGTCGGGACCGGCCGTGACTCGTCGCGCGAGTGGGCCGTCCGGGTCGCCGCGAGTTTCGCCAAGGGTTGGCTCGAAGAGGGCGCCCAAGTCGGCATCGCGTGCGGGGCGTTCGACCTGGCCCCTGCGTCGGGCCGGGCGCAGTCGGTCGCCATCCTGGACGCACTGGCCGGACTCCCCGAGGTGCCGGCGCGGCCGCTCGCCGAAGTGCTGGCGTGCCCGAAGTGCAGCGGGTTCCGCGACGGCTTGCGGGTGATTATCACCACCGACCGGACCCACGCCCACCGCGGCTGCGGCGCGTGCGCCGAGGACGACCAGCGCTGGGTGGTGCTCAAGACGAGTGCGTTCGCCGGCGCGGGCGAATCGGCACCGTGCGGGCACTGCCCCGCGCCGTGGCTCGTGATCGACTCGCCCGAGTCGGCCCCGGCGCTCTTGAAGGGCGCGTGGCGGGAGGCGCGGCATGGCTCCTGAACTCGCACGGCCGGTGCGGCGGGCCGCGTTCGCGCTGGCGGCGCTCTCGGCCTTCGCGGTCGAGGTGGCCGCCGCCGACCTGCGGCCCCTGGCGCAGAGTCTCGGCCTTGCCGGAGTCTGGGTGGCGCTGGCGGCGCTGGCGGCGTGGCTGGCCCCGGTGCCGTCGGGGCCGCGCCCGCCGGGGTGGCTGTTCCCCGTGATGCTCGGCCTCGGGGCGCTGCCGTTCGCGGTGGAGCCGCTCAGGCGCGAGTGGACCGGCGACGGCTACGCGCTGGAGTTGCAGATGGTCTGCGGGCTGCGAAACGTCGGGTTGGGGCTGGCGGCGTGCGCGGTGTGGCCGGCGTGCCAGCGATTGGCAGGGGTTGTGAGCCTGTTCCTGACGCTGTTCGCCGCCGCGATGTCGAACCACCCGGCGGTTATGGCCCTGCTCGGGCTGTACACCGCCGCCGGAAGCGTGTGGCTCACGTTGTCGCACTGGGCGGGGTTGCGCGCGGCACTCGTCGAGTCCGAGCGCGCCGTGGAGGTGCTGGCCGGGCGGCCGCGCACCCCGTGGGCGGGGCTGGCGCTCTTGGCTCTGGCGCTCGGGGGCGGCGCGGCCCTCGCGGCCGTCGGGCCGAGGCGCGCGGCCCTGTCGCTCGGCGAACTGGTGCCCACGTCCGGCGGCACCGGCGGGTCCGACCCGTTCGCGCGCTACGGCGTCGGCGACGGCCCCGAGGAGACTGCCGGCAACAACGCCCAGACGGCCGGTATGGTCGAGACCGACAAGATGATCGAGGACAACAAGAACTCCCTCATCGACGCGGTGGGCGACACGTACGGCGCGCCGCACAAGCCGCCCAAGGACCGGCAGCGCATGGTGGCGGCGGGCAAGCTCGACGTGATCGAGACGAAGGGCCAGCCGCCGGAGAACCGCCGCCCGAGCCGGGAGTTCGACACCGGCCGCAAGGGGCCGAAAGGGGCGCCCAAGCCGCCGGAGGGGCGGGCCGCGCGGGCACTGTTCGAGGTCGAGGGGCGCACGCCTTTGCATGTGCGGCTGGTCGCCTACGGCCGGTACGACTCCACCGAAGCGCGCTGGCTCGAAGTCAAGAAGCCGGCGAGTCGGATGCTCGAACCCGAGGGGGGCGACTGGATGCACCTGGGCCAGTTGCGCGAACCGTGCGAGTGGTACACAGGGGTGGAGCGGCACAAGCTGAAAGTCGCATCGCTCAAGAGTAACCTGGTGCCGACGCCGGCGATGCTGACGCGGCTCCGCATCAACAAGGTCGATAAGCCGGACTACTACGAGTGGGACCACGAGGGCGTGCTGGCGCTCGCCGGCCGCAAGACGACGCCGCCGGGGGTGGTGGTCGCCACCGAGTGCCGGGCGACCGACCCGGCGCGCCTGCCGGACGCGGCATTCGGCCGGTGCGGGGCGGTCGGCGGGACGGCCCCCGAACTGGGCGAGCTACCGGACTCGCTGCGGCCCGTGGTGGAGCGGCTGGCGCGCGAGTGGGCCGGCGACCTGCCGCGCGGCGGGGCGCAGATTGACGCGGTGCTGGCGAAACTCCGGGGCAACTACACGCTCGACCGCGCGGCGTCGGCGCCGCCCGAGTGCCCGGACCCGGTGGGCTGGTTCCTCGCCGAGTCGGGGCGCGGCCCGGACTACCTGTTCGCCACGGCCGCAGTGCTGCTGTTGCGGTCGCTCGACTACCCCGCGCGGCTCTGCCTGGGCTACTACGCCGCGCCGGACGCCTTCGACGCCGAGTCGGGTCACACGCCGGTGCGGCGGGGCGACTTGCACTTCTGGGCCGAGGTGAAACTGTCCGACGGGCACTGGCTGGTCGCGGAGGCCACGCCGGGGTACTCGACGCTCGCGCCGCGCGTGCCGCTGGCCCGGCGGGTCTTGAGCGCGCTCGCCGGAGTCGGGCGCTTCGCGCTCCGTAACGCGGCCGTCCTAGCGGCAGCGTCAGCAGCGGCGGCGTTCGCGCTGTTGCGCCGGCGCGAGCTAGCCGACTGGCTCCTGGTGCGGCGGTGGCGGCTGATGCCGGGGCGGACGTGGCGCGAGCGGGTCGGCCGGGCCACCCGCCTGTTGGAGCGCCGGGGCCGGTGGGCCGGCAGGCCGAGGGCGCCGCGCGAGACCCTCGCGTGCTGGCTGCGCGGCGCGGGCGGGGCCGAGTTCGCCGCCATCACCGGCATGGCCGAGTGGGCGAGCTACGCCCCCGATGGCCCCGGTGAACTGCCACGCTGGACCGATGCCGAAGTTCTGGCCGAGTGCCGCGCCGCGCTCGACCGATGGACGCTGAGACGGTGGCGCGCACTGAATCGACCCGACGTTCCCGGAGTGCCGATGTGAACACGACCCTCGAACGCAAGCCGACCGCGACCGCCGAAGGGGGCGCCGCCCAACTCGACCGGCTGCGTGCCGCGCTCAACGGCGCCCTGCGCGGCAAGTCCGGCGTGGTCGAGCAGGTGCTGGCGTGCCTGCTGGCGCGCGGGCACTTGCTGCTCGAAGACCTCCCCGGCCTCGGCAAGACTACGCTCGCCAAGGCGCTGGCCGCCGCCGCCGGCGGGAACTTCGCGCGGGTCCAGTGTACGCCGGACCTGCTCCCCGGCGACATCACGGGGTTCAGCGTGTTCGACCAGAAGGCGCGCGAGTTCCAGTTCCTCCCCGGCCCCGTGTTCGCCGACGTGCTGCTCGCGGACGAGATCAACCGCACCACGCCGCGCACCCAGTCGGCACTCTTAGAAGCCATGGCCGAGCGGCAGGCGACCATCGACAACGTGCGGCACACCTTGTCATCGACGTTCTTCGTGATCGCCACGCAGAATCCCATCGAGCAAGCCGGCACCTACCCGCTGCCCGAGGCGCAACTGGACCGCTTTGCGATGAAGCTCTCGGTGGGGTACCCCGAGCGCGGCGACGAGATTGAGCTTCTGGGCGCCGCAGTCGGCGACGTGGCGGGGGCGAACAGCGGCGCGGCGGCGCTGGCTCCCGGCGAACTGACCGCACTCCAAGCCGAGGTGGCGCGCGTGGCGGTGCAGCCCAACGTCCGGGCGTACCTGGTGGACCTGGGCCGGGCCACGCGCTCGCACCCGAAGGTGGCACTGGGCCTCAGCCCACGCGGCCTCCTGACCTGGCAGCGCGTCTCGCAAGCCTGGGCGTTTCTCCAGCACAGGCCGTTCGTCACGCCCGACGACATCCAGGCCGTCGCCGCCCCGGTGCTGGGCGTTCGCCTGGGCCTCGGCGCGGGAGCGGCCGGGGCGCTGGTCGGCGAGTTGCTCGAATCAGTCCCGGTCCCGGTGTAGTTCCTCCCCAACTTTGCGGAGTCCGCGCGATGATCGAAACGATGGCCTGGGGCGTCCTCCTCCGCACGGGGCAGATCGCCGTCGAGGCGTCCCCAACAATCCTCGCGGGCCTCATGGTGTCCGGCGTCATGCGGCGGATGCTGGGGGCCGACGGCACGCGCAAGCTGTTCGGCGGCGCCGGAGCCAAAGGGCTGCTCCGCGCGTGGGGCGTCGGCACGCTCCTGCCGGTCTGTTCCTTGGGCGTCATCCCGATCGCCAGGGAGATGCGCCGCGCCGGCGTGCCGAGCGGCACGATCCTGGCGTTCGTGCTGGCCGCGCCGCACATCAACCCGCTGTCGCTCTTGTACGGCCTGACCCTCTCCGAGCCGGTCGTCATCGTCTGCTTCGCGGCCGCCTCGCTGCTGGTGGCCCTCGCGGCCGGCTACGCGTGGGAGCGGGTGTTCGCCGCGCCCGAGGACGCCGCCCCGCCCGGCGACGAGCCGACCCCCGCGCCGGGCCTCAAGCGCCTGGCGTCGGTCGCGGTCGCGGCGGCGCGCGAGGCGGTCGGCCCGTCGGCGGGGTACGTCGCCGTCGGCCTCGGGTTCACGGGCCTGCTGGCGGGGCTGCTGCCGCACGGCTGCCTGGCAACGACGATGCGGCACGACGACCCCACGTCTCCGCTGCTGATGGCCGCGATCGCGCTGCCGCTGTACTCCGGACCGCTGCAAGGGATGATGCGGCTGGGGCTGATCTTCGAGCACGGGAACTCCGCAGGCGCGGCGTTCGCGCTGTTCGAGCTGGGCATCGGCGCGAACCTCGGCCTCGTCGTGTGGCTGTCGGTGCTGTTCGGGGCGCGGCGGGTGCTGACCTGGTTCGCGCTCATCGCCCTGGCGACGGTGGCCCTGGGGTACGCCGCCGAGGGGACGCTGTACTTCGCCAAGGAGGAGGCCAGCCACACGCACGCCTTCGACGAGTGGACCAGCCCGTTCGCGAGCGGCCAGCCGGTGGGGTGGGGCGACGTGCGCGGCAAGCTCCTGAAGAAAGTCGAAGTCCTCGAACCCGTGGCACTCCTCGGACTCGCCGGGCTGGAGCTGCTCGGCGCCGGGCTAGCACTCGCCGACCGCGTGGGGCGAACCGAGCGCTGGCTGTCGGCCGCGCCGCCCCAGTCGAGCCGCCCCCGCGCGGTGTGGGAGCAAGACGTGCCGGGGCCGGTACTGGGCTTAGCGGCGCTCGGCGTCTTGGTGGTGTTCAGCGTGGCGGCGCTCTTCATCTACTACCCCGCCCCGGCCGAGGCGTTCGGGGAGATCGCGCGCGTGCGGGCCGAGGGGCTGGTGGCGGTGCGCACCGGCAACGC
>CAXTPM010000388.1:0-3131 GCA_964245865.1 uncultured Fimbriiglobus sp.
GTGGTCGGCGAGAAGGGCGAAGCGCTGATCGGACCCGACGGGGTCGCCCGCGAGATCACCGCCCGCACCCTCGCCCAGCCCGCCCCGATCGACTCCGGCACCGGCACCGGCAGCAGCAACTCCGGCGGCGGCGGCAGCAGTGCCCCGGCCAACTCGCGCGTCGAAGGCGGCGTCACAGCGGTCGATTCGGCCGTGCGAACCGTCACCCTCCGCACCCAGTCGGGTTCGACCGTCGTGGTGCGCCTCGGGGCCGGGGCGAAGGTCGAGCGCAACGGCCGCGAGGCGGGCCTGACTCAGTTCCGCGTCGGCGACTTCGGCGAGGCCCGCACCGGCGCCGACGGGCTGGCCACCAAGGTCGAGGCCACCGGCCCGAACTAGCCCCTCAACGCGAGCCGCACACGCCTGAACCGATCCCCGCCCCCCGCGCTTTTTGCTCGGGGGGCGGCTTCGTTTCTGGGCCACGCCGAGGACAGGGTACCGACTGCCTCGGGTACGTGGGGGCGTCAGCAGCCCGATCCCAGAACACGCTCCAAGAAAGCGTGTCGGGCGAAGGCCCGCCGCCTCCAACTACGCGCGGGCGGCGGGCCTTCGCCCCAAGGGGTGGGAACACACTCGAAACGCGCGGGGCCACCTACGAACGCAATGGGCCGGCGACCCGAGTCGCCGGCCCGTCTAGTTGTCGGCCCTTCGCCGGGCGCTACACCTTTTTGCCACCACCGCCGCCACTACCACCACTGCCGCCACCGCCGCCGCCACCGCCGGCCGACTTCACGGTGATGGCGAGGGTCGCGCTGAGCAGCGGGTCGGTCGGGTCGGTGATCGAGATCGTCTGGTTGCCGGCGGCGAGCGTCGCGGCGAAGCTGTGGACGCCCGCGTCGGCGGCAGTGAACGTGTAGTCGGCCGGCAGGCCGGCGGCGCCACTGAAGTGGACCGTGCCGAAGTAGTTCTTCACCGTGTTGCCGTAGGCGTCGAGGACCGTCAGCTTGAGGGTGAACGGCGTCCCGGCGGCCGGGTTGGACGGCACGCTAACGACGAACCGTGCAGCCCGCGCGTTGGTCACCTCGAAGTTCGTCAGCGTGGCCCCCAGCCCGCTCGCCGCGTCGGTCGCCGTCAGCGACCAGACGACCGCGTTGGGCGTCGCGGTCTTGAGCGCCACGCTGAAAGTGCGGACCCCCGCGTCCGACGCGGCGAACGAGTAGTCGGCCGGCAGCCCGGCGAGCATGTCGGTGCTGCTCAAGTGAACCTTGCCCCGGTAGCCCGCGACGGTGTTCCCGAAGGCGTCCACCGCCCGCACGGTCAGGCTCACCGCCTCCCCGGCCGTCAGCAGCACGTGCCCCCTGCTGTCGGCGCCGTTGGGCACCGACGCGGCGAACCCGGCGAACGCCGCCGGGCTGACCGCGATCCCCGCCTGCCCCCCCACTAACCCGGCCGAGTCGCGCGCCGAGATCGACTGCGCCCCTGCGGTCTTCAGCACCGCGCTGAAGGTGTGGACCCCCGCGTCGGCGGCGGTGAACGTGTAGCTCGCCGGCAGCCCGGCCTGGACATCCGAACTCGTGAAGAAGACCGTGCCGACGTACCGCGTGGCGACCTGCCCGACGGTGTCGCGCACCGTCACCGTGAACGACCCGCTCGCCCCGGCCGTGAGTGCCGGGAACCCGGCGACGGCGAACCGCGCCGCGACCGGTGGGGTGGCGTTGCTCAGCATCGTGCCGATTAGCGACGAATCGGCAATGCCCGTGGCGGCGAGCGACTGCACCCCCACGGTCATAAACGTCACCGGCACCGTCGCCGTCCCGCCCACGAGAGTCGCGTCGGGCGGCAGCACGGCAAGGGGGTCCGAACTCGTGAAGTGGACCGCTCCGGCGTACCCCGTGGCCGCGTTGCCGTAGGCGTCCTGCGCCGCGACCGTGACCGCGCGGGCGACGCCGATCGCCCCCGAGTTGCCGGCGAGCGCGAACTTGGCGACCGAACCCGCCGCGACCGCGACGTTCGCACTCCCCGCGATCACGCCGCCGACCTCCGACGCGCCGAGCGCGACGTTCCCGGCGGTTTTGAGCGTCACGATGAAGGTGTGGCTCCCGGCGTCCGCTGCGGTGAAGGTGTAGTCGGCCGGCAGCCCGGCCTGGATGTCCGAACTCGTGAAGTGGACCGAACTCGCGTAGCCCGGCGCGACGTTGCCGAGGTTGTCGACGGCCGAGACCGTCACCGCCAACGACGACCCGGCGCCCGACGCGGCCGGGGCACTCACCGCGAAGTGGTGGGCCGGCGCGGCGACGTTGACTGCAACATTCACGCCGGCCAGGAACGGCGCCGAGGCGGTCACGGTCTGCGCGCCGCCGGTGACGAGCCGCACCGAGCCGGAAAAGCTGTGCACGCCCGCGTCGGCGGCGGCGAACGTGTACGACAGCGACGAGTTCGCCGCCGCGTCGGTGCTGGTCAGGTAGACCGTCCCCCGGAACCCCGGCGCGGGGTTCCCGGCCGCGTCGAGGGCCGTCACGGTCAGCGGCAGCGCCGAGCCGCCCGTGACCGAGGCGGGCGCGGCGACCCGGAAGCCGACCGCGCCGGCGAGGTTCCGCGCGTCGTCGGCGGCGTTCAGCACCACCGTCACGCCCGAGGGGCCGGGGTAGGCGAGGTCGGCCGCGCCGTCGCCGTTGAAGTCGCCGTGCGCCCCGGCCTGGAAGCGCCCGCCGGTCGTGGCGTAGCTGGCGTTCGGGTAGAACGTGCCGTCGCCGCGCCCCAGGCGAACCATGTACGAGGTCGAGCCGCGCACCGCGAAGTCGGCGTTGCCGTCGCCGTTGAAGTCGCCCGTCTCGACCTCGGCCCCGGTCTCCGGCAGGTCGTAGGTGTTCGGCGGCGAGTAGGTGCCGTCGTGATTATTAATCAGCACCGTCACCGAGGTGGCGGCATACGAGTTGGGGCAGACGAAGTCGTCGTACCCGTCGCCGTTGAAGTCGTCCGAGGCTAGGTAGACCGGCGCGGAGTAGGCGTAGGAGAGTGCGGCGGGGTCGAACGTGCCGTCGCCCCGGCCGCGCAGCACGCCGATCCCCGTCGCGCGTCCCTCCTCGAACAGGAGGCGAGCGACATGCGCGCCGGTCAGGATCTCGAGGTTCGCCCGCCCCTTGGCGGGCCCG
>CAXTPM010000388.1:3141-5504 GCA_964245865.1 uncultured Fimbriiglobus sp.
AGCACGCCGACGGTGCCGATGCTGGTCGTGTCCGACGCGGCGAGGTCGAGTTTGCCGTCGCGGTTGAAGTCGCCCGTGACGAGGTTGACCGAGTTGCCGGCGAGCGGGGACAGTTGGGGGGCCGCGAACGTGCCGTCGCCGCTGCCGAGCATCACGCCGACACTCCCGAGGTTGGCGGTGGCCACGTCGGGCCGGCCGTCGCCGTTGAAGTCGCCGACCTTCACCGAGTGGGCGTTGAGGCCGGGGGTGAGGCCGACGGGCGCCTGAAATGTGCCGTCGCCGTTGCCCAGGAGGATGCTGACCCCTTGGCCGGCGACCGCGAGGTCGGCCTTGCCGTCGCCGTTGAAGTCGCCCGAGGCGGCGCTGAGCGGGTACGGGCCGGCGGCGAAGTCGGCCCTGGGCAGGAACGCGCCGCCGGGGCCGCTGACGAGGATTCCCACGCTCCCGGCGGCGCCGGAGTTGACCACCGCGAGGTCGGCCCGGCCGTCGCCGTTGAAGTCCGCAACCGTGGTCCCGGCGGGGCTGGGTCCGGCGGCGTAGGACACCGGGGCGAGGAACGTCGGCACGTCGCGCGCCTCGAGCGCCTCGCACCCCAGGCGCGCCCACTTGGGGGCACTCGCCCGGCGAGTCGGGGTGGTCGGGGCAAGCAACTGGCGGCACCAGGATCGGAACATCGTCTGTCTCCGGGAACGGGGTCGGGTCTGGGCGGCGGGCGGGAGGTGTCCGGCACGGGGGACTGCGTTCGGAGGAGTCAGTTCGCCCTAGCCCGTCCGCCACGCTCCGGCCACGAATTCGCGGAGGGAGCGCGGTCCCGCACCTACCGGGGCGACCCTACAGGAAGTGGAGTGTGCCGCGCGGGACGCAGAGTTGGCCGACCGCCCGCAGCTGCCGCCGGACTGACTGGCCGTTGTGGAGTCCGGCGAAGACACGGGCGTAGCCGTCCAGGAGCGGCCCCACGTCGCCAGGCGGCTCGCGCAGGAAGTCCACGCGAAACGCTGCACGCCGAGCGCGAGCATCCGGCCCACGTACTCTGCCGCCGACAGGGCACGTAGTGGTGCATCGTGTTGCGGTGAGCAGGGCGCCTTCGCTCGCGGACATCGTTCACCGGGGCGAGGCCGGGTCCGGGCGGGTTGTTTGACGGAACCCGGACGGCAACGGCGAGCGCGAACCGGGCCACACCGCGGCGGAGAACAGAGGGCGTGGCGGAACGATTCCTCGCGCGACAGACGTTGGCCCGCCCCCCGCACGCGCGTGTCGGGGGCGTCTCCTTTTGTCCGGCAGCGCGACATCCCTAAATTTTTCTAACCGCGCGTTGGGAAAGCACGGTCGCCCCCTCGCGCGCGCGTTAGGTGCGTCATTTTGTGTCGGCCGCGGCGCCCACTCTAACCCCGTTCGAGGGGCGGTGGAGCGGCGGGTTCAGCCTCACACGCGCGTGTTGGGCGGTGTCGTTTTGTGACGGGTCGTGCCGCAATTGTGCCCGCTCCGAGTGCGTCGGGGTGGTCACCTGGTGTTTCCGCCGGGCGGCGCCCCGCTCCGCCGGCGTTGTGCCGGGGCGCGCCCGCGCGGCCAGGCCGAGGCGCATTGAAACTCCCCACGGAAAGTGGACAGTGAATGGCGTGAAGTTAAGCCGCAGGTTGTGAGTCGAGCAGACGTTGCCTCAGGACTGGTTTGGGGTGGATCATGTCGGGGTCGTTCTTGACCCGCCGCTTCTGGCACCGCGCCTCGGCCCGGTCCAGACGGCTCGGGTTGACGACCGGCCGGGGCCGCCGCGTGCCGGCCGGGGGTGACGCCGGCCACCGCAGCGCGTCCGCGACTGCGGCCATTGCCTAAGCGCCCGCTCGACCTGCCCCCTTCGGGTCTCGGGCCGCGTGTGGGTGTAGGTCGCCGTCATCCCCAGCGCACCGTTCAGGGTCGGCTTGTGGCCCATGACTTGTTGGCGGATCAGCGGGTCCACGTTGGCGCCCTGGAGCGGCGTGGCGAACGTGTGCCGCCGCGACTTCGGGCGGGTGGCCGATCAGCGCCGTCGCGCGCGGGGACGCCTGCCGGACTCTGTCGGCCCGCGCCGCACCGATGTCGCGCCAGAGTTGACCCGCCAGCGCCGCCTCCTGGGTCCTGCCGAGCGCCCGGCCGCCCGTGGCTGCCAGCCTCGCGCGGAACACGCCCGCCAGCTCGCGCCGGTCGCCCTGGACTGCGGCGCCCCGCGCAGAACTTCTCGCGCAGGAACGCAGGACCCCCGGTACGGCCCGCGACCACGCCCCAGAGGACCGCGGCGACCTCCGCCACGAGCGGCACGACCCGCTCCCGGCCGGTCTTCACCCGCCAGCCCAGCTCGGCCTTGTTGCGGACGTGCAGCCAGCCGGCCT
>CAXTPM010000389.1:0-5483 GCA_964245865.1 uncultured Fimbriiglobus sp.
TCATCAGCCGCTCGGCGTTGTCGGGCTGGTCGAACGCCATCGGGCGAATGAGCTGCGGCACCCCGGCCGCGAGGGCTTGGGCGCTCGTGCCGATGCCGCCGTGATGCACCAGTGCGGCGCAGCGGGGCAAGATTTCCCCCAGCGGCGCGTACTCGGCGTGGAAGACCGACGGGGGCAAGGGCGGGATTTGCTCGCCACTTTTGGCCAGGAACAGCCCGCGCTTGCCGGCGAGTGCTAGCCCGTCGCGCGCCGCCGTGAACGCCGCGAGTCCCTGGCGCATCGCGGTGCCGAACGTCACCGCCACGGGCGCCTCACCCGAGTCGAGGAACGCACTCAACCCGGCGGGGGGTTCGACTTCGCCGGACTGGTCGTAGCGGATGAAGCCCGCGTGACTCGCCGCACGGGGCCAGTCGGGGGCGTCGGCGTACCACGCGGGGAAGGCGTTGATAATGCACTCCGGCGAGTGCCGCCACGCGCCGAACGCCCGCCGAACTGGGCCGAGGCCCAGTTCGGCCCGCAGCTCGTTGACCGGCGGCGCCACGAACGGGTCCAGCACGAACCGCTCCCCGTAGGCGTACAGGCCGCGCACCGCCCACCGCGGCAGCCAACCGGGGAGGCGCAGCGTGCCGAAGTGCGGCGGGCGCGCCACGCTCGGCAGGCTCGCCGGCTGGAGGTGCAGCGTCGCCACCGGCACCCCCAGGGCGTCCTGGGCCACGCGCGCGGCCAGCCCCAGCGACCCGGCTAGGATCACCGTGCGCCGCGGGGCCGACTCGTCCACGCGCGCCGCGATCTCGGCATACGCCCGGCGCAGGATGCTGCGCGAGGTGGGGGTGCCGAACAGCACACGCAAGGATTTCGTCGGGTGCCAGACATCGGGGTGGTGAATAATCTCGCGGTACTCGCCCGCCGTGGCCGTCGGCGCGAAGCCGAAGCCGTGGCGCTCGGCCAACCCGCGGAACGGCTCGGACGTGAGCAGCGTGACCTCGTGGCCCTCGGCGCGGGCGAGCAGCCCGACGGGGACCATCGGGTGGACATCGCCGCCGCTGCCGACGGGGTGGAGGAGGAGATGCACGTGGCGCGTGGTTCGTGGTGCGTGGTTCGTGAAAGCGGATGCGAACAGGTTACGCCTGGCGCCGGGCCGCGTCCTGGGTTTCACGAACCACGCGCCACGAACCACGCACTTGGCCTTGATTCGCGCGCCCGGTTTCTGGCACAAGTGGGGGGAATAGAGTAACACCCCACGCCGGCGCGCCCGGCCCCCAACAGGCGAGTCACGCTCATGGCCTCGGCACCCCGGCGGAACTACTGGCAGTACCCCACGTTCGCGCTCGGGACGGTTAGCGTCGGCGCGGCCCTGTACTTCGTGCCGCCCAGTTCCGCCCGGCCCGAGGGGCGCTTCGGCCGGGAGTTGGCGCAGCTCAAGACTGATTTGGACCGCAAGTCGCCGGACGCGGAGCGGGCCGCGCGCGTGGCATCGGAGGCCCAGGACCACCCCGCCCAGGCGTCGCTGGCCCGCTACCTGGCCGGGAGCGCGTACCTGCAACTCGGCGAGACCAAGCCCGACCGGGCCGCGGAAGTCGCCGAGGCGGCGGAACTCTTCAAGCAGGTCGATGCCGCGCAGCTCCCCGAGCCGGAGCGCGCCAAGCTCGACTACCGCCAGGCCAAGGCCGAGGCGATTCTGGGGACCGGCGACCCGGCGAGTCTCGCGGCGCGGCTAGTCGCCGCCCCCGGCGGCGCCGACGACCCCGAGCGCCGGCGGCTGTTGGGCGACGCGCTCATGCGCCTCCCCGTGCCCGACCTGAAGCGCGCCCGCGACGAGTGGGCGGCGTACCTCAGCGGCCCCACGAAGCAGTCCGCCGAGACGGTCGCCCGCACCAAACTCCGCTTAGCACAAGTCTGCGCCGCGCTCAAGCAGCCCGAGCAGGCGCGCACGTACCTGAAGGAAATCGGCCCCGACGCCCCCGCCGACATCCGCGCCCAGGCCCAATCCCAACTCGGCCAGATGGCGCTCGCCGAGGGCCACTTCGCCGAGGCGGTCGCCTGCTTCGAGCGTGCCACGGCCGAGGTCTCGCTGCCGCCGTCCGAACGGCTGCTGGCGCAATACTCGGCCGGCGTGGCGTGGCTGCGATCGGGCAAGCCGTCGCAGGCGCTGGCGTACCTCGAAGCGGCCGCGCTCGGCGACGGGGCGGTGGCCGCGGCCGCGAAGGTCCGGCTCGCCGAGGCGCGCCTGGCGTCGAGCGAGTACCAGGGGCGCGCGGCCGCGGCGAGCGAGTCGCTCAAGTCGCTGGCCGCGCAACTGCCGGCGTCCGGCGAGTGGGCGAACCCGTATGTGAGTCTGGATGAGGTGCGCGCGGCGTTCGACAAGGCCGTGCTGGCCGCGTCGGGGAGCGCCGACTTCGCCGCGGCGTCCACGCTCGCCGACCTCTCCGAACCGGTCGCGGTGGCCGGGCGCGCCGCCGAGCAGAAGGCCGAGGCGCTCTCGGCGTGGGCCACCAAGTTGCAACTCGACCCGCGCGAGACCGAAACCGCCGCGGCGAAGTTCCGCGAGGCGGCGAAGACCTACGGCCAGCTCGCCGCCGACGCCGCGACCCCCGCCGCGCAGGCCGAGTTCTACCGCAAGGCGTCTAAGAACTTCCGCAACGCCGGCGACTCGGCCGAGGCGCAAGCCATGATCGCCAGCCTCACCAAGCTGCGCGGCGTGCCCGATGAACTCCTGAGCGCCGCCTACGCCGAGCAGGGCGAGGCACTTTCGGACACGCGGAACTTCTCCGGCGCAGTCGATGCCCTCAAGCAAGCCGTGGCGAAGGCCGCGCCCGACCTCGCCGCCGGGGCGCGCGTGAAGCTGGCGCTGGCCCACCTCGAACAAGCCAAGCAGAAGGCGCGCGACGCGGCCGGGCAGCTCACCGAGGGGGCCAAGGCCGAAGTCAGCGGCATGACCCAGCTCGGCGCCGACTTACTCGACGAAGTCAGCAAGCTCCCTGCGGATAGCGGCCCGGTGCGCGAGGCCCAACAACAAGCACTCTTCGAGTTGGGCAAGCTTCACCTCAACCAGCGGCAACTCGTGCTCGCCGAGGAGCGCTTCCGCAAGCTGCTCGCCGCGCAGTCCAACGGCGCCTACGCGGATCAAGCCCGCCTCTACCTCGGCAGCACGCTCTTGCAACTGGCTCGCGGCGACCAGCAGGCCGAACGGCCCCCCGCTAACGCGGATGCGATGCTCCAAGAAGCCGCGAAGCTGTTCGAGGCGCTCGGCCAATCGACCAGCCCGTACCTGCAGACCCAGGCGGATATTCGCCTCGCCAACACGATGCTCTTGCTGCGGAAGTACGACGACATGCCGGCGCTGTGCGACCGCCTCGCGGCGAAGTACCAGGGCACGGCCGAGGAACTGATCGTCCTGAGCATGCTCTACTCGTCGCAGCGCCTGGCCGACCAGCCCGACGCGGCGGCGAAGACGTTCGCCCGCATGGACGGCGTGTTCACGAAGCTCCCTTCAAGCGCATTCACCGGCGGGGCCGACGAGTACAAGCGCGCCTTCTGGGAGGACTGGTTCGCCCAGTTGAGCCAGCCGCGGAAGTAGTGCCCCGTGGATCGTGGTTCGTGGCGCGTGGATCGTGGAAGATAAAATTCGGCTGAATGCCTCGGTTTTCAACGATCCACGCGCCACGAACCACGATCCGCGATTCCCCCCCTTGACGACCCACTAGTCCCCCCGGTACAGTCGTCACAGTCCTGGATCATCTCGACGGCGAATCGTGACGGACTACCAGAGTTTTCCCCGCATCACGGACGGTGCGCGCCAATGCCCCTCGGGCTTGCTGCCAACTATGCACCGCGACTCGTTAGCGCCACCGCGAGTGGCGTGGTCGTCGCCGCGCCGGCGAAGCTGAACCTGCACCTGGAAGTGCTGCGCCGCCGCGCCGACGGCTTCCACGAGTTAGAAACACTCGTCGCGTTCGTGGGGCTGTTCGACACGCTGGAGTTCGCGCGCACGCCGGGGCGCGGCTTCTCGCTCGCCTGCTCGGACCCGCGCCTCCCGGCGGGGCCGGGGAATCTGGTGTGCCGCGCCGCCGCGGCCCTGGAGCGGGCCACGGGGGCGAAGTGTGAGGCGAGTTGCCGCCTGACGAAGCGCGTCCCGTCCGAGGCGGGCCTCGGCGGCGGGTCGTCGGACGCCGCCGCGACTCTGGTGGGGCTGAATCACTTGCTGAACCTGAACTGCGGAGTAGTTCAGTTGCGCGAACTCGCCGCGGGCCTCGGCTCGGACGTGCCGGCGTTCCTGTGCGGCCCGGCGGCGTGGTGTACGGGGCGCGGCGAGGCGGTCGAAGCCGCCGCAGTCGGCGGGCCGCTCCACTGGGTGCTGGCCAAGCCGGCCGAGGGGCTTTCCACCGCGCGCGTCTACGGGGCGCTCGCACTCGGCGGCGGAGTCGCGGGCGGCGACGGGGCCAAGCAGGCGCTCGCGGCCGGCACCTCGGCGGAACTGGGCGCGAGGCTGTTCAACCGCCTCGAAGCCCCCGCGGCGGCGCAGTCGCCGGGGGTGCGGCGCCTGCTGGAACTCTTCCGCTCCGCGCGCCGGGCGTCGCCGGAAACTGTGCTGGGCGTGGTGCTGTGCGGCAGCGGCTCGACGGTCGCGGCACTCGTGGCGGGCCAAGCCGAGGGGCGGAGGCTCGCCGAAAGCGTGACCCCGCCCGACTCGGCGTGGGTGGTCGGTTCGGTCTGAGGTTCAACTGGGTTGGTCTACTCGAACAGGAGTCCGCCGGTGGTCATCACGGAAGTGCGCATCAAGCTCTGCGACGAGAACAACGAGCGCCTGCTGGCGTTCTGCTCGGTCACGTTCGACCACGCCTTCGTGGTGCGCGACCTCAAGGTCATCGACGGCACCAAGGGGACGTTCGTGGCGATGCCGAGCCGCAAGCTCAACGACCGCTGCGGCCCCTGCGGGCACAAGAACCACTTACGTGCCCGGTTCTGCAACCACTGCGGCGCGCGCCTCGACGAGCACCGGGCGCTGCGGGTCGGCGACGGCCGGGCGAAGTTGCACGCGGACATCGCCCACCCGATCAACAGCGGCTCGCGCGAGCAGATGCAAGCGGCCGTGGTGCGCGCCTACCAGGACGAGAAGGCCCGCGCCGCGCTACCCGGTTATGTGTGCCGCTACGACGACTACGACTCGGACTACGACGACTGCGACGCCGCCGCGAGCTTCGGCCCGGCCCCCCTGTTGCAGCCGCTGCCCGCGGGGTACCGCCTCGACGCGGGGCACCCGGCGAAGGCGCCCACCGCCGGCGAGGACGCGGCGGTGGAGGCGTTCGGGGCGGGGATTTAGGGCGATTTTACTCCCTCCCCCTCCGAGGGGGAGGGGGCTGGGATGCTGCTACCACCGGAAAATCACGTCCAGCGTCGCCGTCGTCAGGTTCGCGTCGTTCTGGTACGGTCGCCCCACTTGGTGCGTGTCGTAGCGAATCTCCGGGCGGATCCACAGGTACGGC
>CAXTPM010000390.1:0-4330 GCA_964245865.1 uncultured Fimbriiglobus sp.
CGTCTGCTCAAGGCCCGCCTGGCACTGGCCGTCCTGCGCCTCACCGACCCGGCGCGCGTGCCGGCCGGCGTCCCCGCGCAGTCAGCGGGGGCGCCGCCGCGCCCGGAACTGGCACATAAGCAGGTGGCTGACTTCCTGAAGCTGATGGAGGCGAACGGCGTGGCCGACGGCGCGGTGCCGACGCGCCACGCCGCCTCCGACGCGGACGGCGACGGCCTCGCCCGCCGCGCGGCCTGGAACGCCCTGTGGCGCCTGGCCGACGCCGTGAAGGCCCGGCTCGGCGCCGCGACCGGCCCCCCGGCCAACCGCCGCGCGCGCCTCGCCGAACTCGCGCCGGAGTTCACCGAGCCGAACCTCTCGCTTTTAATTGCGGCTGTGCTGCGCGAGGTGCCGGCGGCTTCCGAGGGCGCCGCGCGGCAGGCCGTTAAGGACGTTTCAGTGGGCATGTGGGAGGTCGATGCCCTCGCCGCGCCGGCCGTCCGCGCGGTGGTGCGCAAGTGCAACAACCTTATCGACAGGCGCCTCGGCCCGGCCGGCGCGGAGGTCGATTGGGTCGTGCTCAGCGGCAACGGCGCGCGCTACCCGCTCATCGAGCGGCTCCTGCACGACGAGTTGCACGTCGCGTTCCTGCAAGAGCGACTGACGTTCGAGCCGGAGAACCTGAAGTCCGCGGTGGCCAAAGGCGCGGTGCTGGCGCGGATGTACCGCCGGGTGCCGCAGCGCGCGGCGGTGCGTTTTACCCCCGAGAACTTGAGCGAACTGCTGCCGTTCGACATCGGCTGGCACGACAACGCCGCGAACCTGCCGCGCACGCTGTTCCGCGAGTTCACGCCCTACGCCGAATTGAAACCGACCCCGCTGCCGGTGCAGCTCGCGGCGCCCGGCCCCGGCGGGGTGGCGCAGGCGGGGTCGTTCGTGCTGGTGCGGCGCTTCGCGGGGGACGACGCCTTCAGGCCCCTGGCGCGCTACGAGTTCCCGCGCGGCCTCGCGGGCCAGCTGGTGGTGAGCTACGAGGCCGAGTCGGACCGGTTCCGGGTCGAGAACGAGACCACCGGTGAGGAGGGGAGATGGATCGACCTGAGCGACCCGCTGGAGCACCAGTCGCCGCAGACACTCGCCGACTTCTAGCCGCGCTGGCCGGGTACGCCGCGCGCCTCGCCGAGTGCGGCCTGGGCGGCGTGGACGTGCCCGGCGACGACGCCCAGCCGGGGTCCGTGGCGCGCGCAATCGCCCAGTGGCGGCGGCTGCGACCGCACCGCGCCGCCGCGGCCCTGCTCCGGCCGGACCAAGCGCACCTGGCCGAACTCGCCGCCGAGTGCCGGGCAGCGGGTCGGTCGCGCCTGAGCGCGGCCCAGGCGGCGGTGGCCGGGCGGGCGCCGGGCCTCCTGGAGCGCTGCGCCCAGGCGCTCGAACTCGCCGCCGCGGCGAGTTCGGGAGGGCCGAACATGCTCGACGCGCTCGGCGAGGCCGACGACGCCGTGACGGCCGCGCTCGGCGAACTGACGCCGGATTGCGTCGAGGTGGGGCTCGCCGGCGCGCTGCGCAGCCTCGCGGACGACTGGCCCGAGGTTTCGGCGCGCGACGAGCGCGCGTTCGCCCCGGCGCTGGCCCAACTGTTGGAGCGCGTGGCCGACCGGCCCGAGTTGCCGCCCGCGCTGGCGGCGGACGTGGCGGCGGCGACCGAGGCCGAGTTCGAGACTGCCGCGCCGCCTGGCTGGGCGGCACTGATGGCGAGGCTGGAGGCGCACGCCCCGCCGGGGTCGCGCCGGCGGCTCGAGCCCGAGCGCCTCCCGCCGGGCCTGCGCGCGGGGCTGCCCGCCGAACTCGGCCCGGCGGAGTGGCTGGCTTGGACGCGCACCGAACCCGGCTCGGAGTGGCTGAACGCCGCGGCAGCCGACGCTGCCGGGCGCGCGTGGCTGGGCCGCGCGCTGCGACTCTCGGGCGGCGAGTTGATCCCCGGCGCGGAGTGGCCCGGCGGCCTGTCGAGCCTCGCGCCCGGCGTGCGCCTGGCCGCCTCGCCGCTGCCGGCCGGGGCGGTCGCGGCCGCCGAGCGCTTCGCCACGTCGCCCGACCTCGCGCGCCTCACTCTGAGTCTCGGCCCGCACCCCGCCGAACTCGTCGCGGCCGCCGCGCAGGTGTGGGAGGGCGGGCGCGACGTGCCCGGAGTGGCGGCGATTCTGGCCGGGCCGGTGGCGGCGAGTCTGGGCGAAGTGCCGCCGGCGCCCGAGGAGTTGGGGCCGCTCCTGGACGCGCTCGCCGACGCCGAGGTTCCCGCCGCGCGGCTGCCGGCGCTGGTGTCGGCGGCGCGGCGCTGGCTGGCGGCGGCGGGCCTCGCACTCCTGCCGGGCGAACCCGGCGGTCCTGCGACCGGGGTCGAGGAGGTGCTGCGCTTCCGGGCCGCCGACCCCGCCGGGTCGCTTCTCCGGGTGTCGAGGTACGGCCTCGCGGACCGGAGCGGCGGAGTGCTGCGCAGCGCCGCGGTGAGCGTGAGTGCCGGCCCGGCGCCGGCGGGACTGCCCGAACTGCTCGCCGCCTGCGCGGCCGCCCCGGAGGCGTTGCGCGCCGAACTCGAACCCGCCCTGGCGACGTGGCGCGCGGCGGGGCGGCGGGGCGAGTTGGGGGAGGCGGTGGTGGCGTTCTTCGAGCGCTTCTGGGGCGAGTGGCACCCGGCGTGGCGCGCCGCCGACCGCGCCGGGGGTGGCCCGGACGACGCGGCCGAGGCCCTGAGAGTCGTGGCGCAGTCGGCGGGGCTGAGTCCGTTCGAGCCGGCTCGGCTGCAGGACTACCCGCCGCGCTGGGTGCGCCTGCCGCCGGGGGCGCGGCCGACCACGGGACGCGTGCTGAGGGTGACCGCGCCGGGGCTGGTGGATGCGACGGGCGCGCTGCGCGTCGCGGCGGCGGCGGAGGTGGAGTAGGCTGTGAAGAGGGGTTAGCGGTCCCTCCACCGGCGGCAGCAACCTCACCCCCGGCCTCCTGTCAAGAGAGCGGATGCCGAGCAGGCTAGCTTCAAACAACGGCGTTCCTAGCTTGTCTGCATTCTCGAAACGAGTGTGACGCTTGCTTCGCCCGTGGTCATGACGACCGCTCCCGCCATCCTGGGTGCATCTCGAGGCGTCCAGAAACCCTCATGTCCCGACGCGCGTCCGCCTCTCTCCGCCCGCTTACCGGACTTGAACGGGGCGGGCTGCTCCGCCAGGCCCGCCCGGCGCCCAAGTCGCCCGCATTGTCGTGTTGATCGCCGTGGCCGACGGGTCCGACTACCGACAGGTCGCCAGGACCGCAGGTCGCATGAGCGGCGACGCCGTCCCGCACTTGGCGACCAAGTCGCCCCCACCGCCGCGCCCGGCCTCGCGCGGCGATGCGGGCGTGGCCCACCGGAGGGAGCGCGGGAAGTTCGCGGCCCAGTCCGGTTCGCGCCGCCGCTGTCGCCGGCTCAAGCGGCCGCAGCACTTTCACCGCTTTGCACCGGAGGGGGCGTCGTGGCCCTAGACGACGAACGCCAGGCTACGGCCGTGTGGGCGCGGTTCGCATCATCGGGGGTGTGGCGGGCCTCTCCGGGTTCGGGGGGCGCCCGGCCCCCGGCCACCATCCGCAAATCGTGGCCGGGTCGTCCAGGGATTCGCCCCGCGCCCGGCGCACGCACGAGCGAAGTCCGCCGCCGGGCGTGACGCGCGGGAGTGCCAGTTTCGGGGCGCGCGGGGCCGGGGAAGATTTTTCGGCGAATCGGCGTCACACGCCGCGGGTTGCCCCGCTAGGCAAGGTGCGGACGGGCGATCGGCCCGGCCCCAATCACCGAGGAATCAACAATGAAACACTTCTTCATGCGAGCCGCGACGGGTGCCGTACTAGTCGCCGGGTTGACCGGCGCCGCGACCGCCGGCCCGCCGGCGCCGCACGGCCGCTCGGTCGTCAGCAACTCGGGCAACGGGGTCGGCAACACGGTCGTCAACCGCGGCGGGTTCGGCGGCGGGGTGGTCAGTAACTCGGGCAACGGCGTCGGCAACGCCGTCATCAACCGCGGCGGGTCCGGCGGGGGGGTCGTGTCCAACAGCGGCAACGGCGCGGGCAACGTCGTCGTCAACGGCCGCGGCGGCTTCCCCGGCCCGTTCGCCCCTCCCGGCGGCGGGGGGGTCGTCAGCAACTCGGGCAACGGCGTCGGCAACGCGGTGCTCAACGGCGGCGGGGGCTTCGGCGGCTTCCCCGGCCCGTTCGGGGGCGGGTTCCCTGGGGTGAACGTGAACGTCGTCACCAACAGCGGCAACGGCGTCGGCAACGTCATCAGGAACGGCCCGCCCCCCATCCCCGGCGGCATCAACGTGAACGTGATCAC
>CAXTPM010000390.1:4340-5478 GCA_964245865.1 uncultured Fimbriiglobus sp.
CAACGGCGCGGGCAACACCGTCCAGAACGGCCTCCGCGCCGCCCGCCGCTAGACCCCAAAACCCCTGAGCCTGAGGAGTGACCGACCATGGACCGCAAGCAGATCGCCCTCGGCCTCGCGGCCCTGGGCCTCACGGCCGCCCCGGCCCCCGCGCAGCAGAACCCGCCCCAGGTGAAGCCGGCGCCGCGGCGGGAAGTCGTCCGCTGGCCCGGCGGGTGGGTGTACCTCGACGCCCCCGGCGTGATCTACCGCGACGACGCCCCGCCCCCCGCGCTCGGGGCGGCGGCGGCGGCCAGGCGGGGCGGGTCGCTCACGGTGGTGAGCAACTCGGGCAACGGCGTCGGGAACCGGATCAGCGTGGACGCCGGCGCCTCCGGGCTGACCGTCCTGCACAACGCCCGCAACGGCGTCGGCAACCGCGTCACCGTCACGCCCGCCGGGGCGGTCGTCATCGTCCCGGCGCGGGCGGGGGCGAAGGGTGTCAAGTTGCCGCCGGCGGTCGCGTGGTGGGAGTGGCTCGACGACCTGCCCTAGCCCGCTCCGCCGGCGGCGCCGCCGAAGTCTCGCCGCGTGACTGCGGCGTCGGGGCGGCGGGGATGAGAACCGTCGCATCCGCTCCCCGAAATCGGCGGCGCGCGGGCGCCGGCTAAAGCCGGCCCGGCGCGGACCCCGTGGCCCGGCACGCCCGCGGCGGCGGGGCGACTTCCCTCTCGCGGTCACGACCGCCAACACACCGAACGGAGCGCCGCCCGATGCACCGACCGAATGCCCTACGAAGTCTCCTGACTCTCGCCGCCCTACTCGCCGGCCTCTCGGCCGAGCGGCCGCAGCCCCGGACCGCCGCCGTCGGCCGCGCCCCCGGCCGGGGGGCGCCCGGCGGGGCCGACGACCCCGGCCGGGGCCCGCCCCCCGAAGCCCGCGAGGGCGGCGGGGGCGCGGCCGAGACGGCTCCGAAGACTTACCTGCTGCGCGGCACCGCGGGCGAGCTCCCCTCCGAGTTCGGGGACGACGGTACGAAGGCGGCCAGGGTCGCGTCGAAGCAGCCGGGCGGCGGCGCCGTCCGGGTCGAGTTGATCGACAGCTTCGGCCAGAGCAAGTCGCGGGTCGAAGACTGGACCCCGTTCGACGCGCTGCGCCT
>CAXTPM010000391.1:0-5467 GCA_964245865.1 uncultured Fimbriiglobus sp.
GTGAGGCCGTGGAACCCCGGCGTGGTCGCCGCCGCCTCGCCCGCCTCGGCCGGCTTGTACCGCCCCGCCGACGCTAAGCGCACGAAGTCCATCAGACTCAGAGAAGTCTCCTTGCCGCCGGACTGCCGCGTGATCTTGGCGTCGAGCGGCACCGCGTAGTTCAGCCACGTCTCGGTCGCGGTGTTCTTGATCTCGCGCCCCAACAGGCCCAACAAATGGCCGGAGCGGTCCACGAGCGCCCCGCCCGCCGCGCCGGGGTTGTTGGTGATCGCGTCGAGCACGTACACCTCGCCGGTGTAGGGGAACTCGAAGATGCCGCGCCGCCCGGCCAACTTCGACCGCGCCGCGACCACGCCGTGCTGCACACTCATAGGCTCGTCGCGCACCGCAATCTCGAAGCAGTTCCCGAGCGCCAGCACCCAGTCGCCGGGGCGAGCCGGGGGGCGCTTCGACTCGACTTCGAGGTCGTAGAACGGCAGTCCGAGGTCGCCGCCCGACCCCGCCGGGGGGACGATTTTGACGAGCGCCAGGTCGAGCGCCGGCTCGCGCGCCGCCACCTGGGCCTTCAGGCGACGGCGGTCGCCCAGATGGACCACGAGTTCGTTGGTTTCCAGGAGCGGACTCGCCACCGTGAGGATCAGCCCGTTGGGGCCAACCAGCACGCCCGAGCCATAGCCGGTGACGCCGCGGAACCCGCCGGCGCCGAACAGTTTGACCACGCGCGCGTTCGCCGACGACGCCACGCCGTCGAACGGGTCGGCGGCGGACGCCGGCCCGGCGAGCAACACCGACGCGACCGCCAAGAGAATCCGCGCCATTACGGCTTCACCCCGAACTGGAGACTCGTCAGTTTCAACTCGGCGTAGCGCTTCGCGCCCACGCGCGCCCGAATCGTGCGCGGCCAGTCGCGCCCGCCTTGCGGCGCGAAGTCCGCGAACGTCAGTTCGCACGGCTCCTCGTCGGCACTCACGCGCGACTCGCACCCGACCAGTTGCCGGGCGCTGCGGTCGAAGTACCAGCGCGACTCGAACGAGCCGTGCCGCGTCAGCAGCACCTCGCAATCGACGCGCGACTCGGCGAGCGTGGCTGGGCTACCCGCCGGGGGGAGCGCGTAGAACGGCTCAACGCCGCCGTGGGCGAACTGTCCCTCGAACCCCGCGTCCCAGAGCGTCACCAGGCGGCGGTATTGGTACAGAGCCGCGAGCAGGCCACCGCTCCCCTGGGGCAAGAGCAGTTCTCCGAGCGGCGCGCCGGGCTTCAGGGGCGCCATGGCGTCCTCGATGCCGCCGCGGCTGAGGGCCATCTCGGCCCGCCCGTCGGCCCCTTCGGCGAAGCGCACCCGCGCCTCGCCGCGCCGGTCGGCCAGTTCCAAGTTGCCGACCCACTCCCAGCCGCGCCCCGGCCCGCCGAGGCCGGGGTCAGGGCGGAACGCCTGTTTCAACCGGGCCTGCAACTGTCGGTTGGGGTAGAAGTTGGCGTACCCCGGCCTGGCCTCGTAGAGCTTGTGCGCCGGCGACTCGGCGAACCCCGCGCGCTTCGGCGCCGCCGGGGCCGGGCGCTTCGGGGCGTTCTCGCCGGGCGGCGGTTCGGGGTCGAGCACGCCCCCGAGGCGCACCAGCGTTTCACGCAACTCGTTGCCGCGACGGAACGTTACCGGCACGCGCCAGCCCTTGGGGTAGATGCCGAGCACGTTCTTGTAGTGGTTCACGCTAGACACCGCCCGCCCGGCGAAACTTGTAAGCTGATCGCCGATCTGGACGCCGCGCCGGCTGAGGTCGCCATCGGACTCCATATTCCGCACCACCAATCGGCTGAGGTCGCCGTCGTCGGACTGCGGCTCGACGATCGCGCCCAAACTCGCGTGGTCGCAGTCGAGGCCGGCGTGCAGTTGGCCCAGGAAGTTCTTGATCTGGTTGATCGAGATCGCGTAGCCGACTCCCGAGTTCACCCGCCCGCGCTTCTCGAACGACCCGCGCCCGTTGATGCCGATGAGTTCGCCGGCCAGGTTGAATAGGGGGCCGCCCGAGTTACCGGGGTTGATGCTCGCGTCGGTCTGGATGCAGTCGGTGTACTCCAGCGTCCCCTTGCCCTCCGGCGGCTGGTAGCGGTTTACCCCGCTCACCAGGCCGAAGGTGACGGTGGGCGTGAAGTCGAGGCTCAGCCCGAACGGGTTGCCCATCGCCAGCGACCAGTCGCCGGCGCGCACCTTGTCCGAGTCGGCGAGTTTGACGAACGGGAACGGCTTGCCCTGTTCGCGCGGCAGCAGCTTGATAAGCGCCACGTCGCCGACGCGGTCGTGCCCGACCACCACCGCGTCGTACAGCAGGCCGTCGGGCATGCCGCACTGCAAGACCGGCCCAGTCGGTTCGACCACGTGGTAATTGGTCAGCGCGGTGCCGTCGGGGTCGATGACGACGCCCGAGCCGCACGCCTCGCCGCCGAAGAAGCAGACCGCGAGCACCGCCGGGCGCACGGCGTCCACCACGGCGACGCGCGCGGCCTCGGCGGCGAGCGCCTCGGGGGGCACGCTGGCGCGCGGCGGCGGGGCGTCCTCGGCGACGGCGGCGTGCAAGCCCAACAGTGCCGCCGCGGCTAGTACGATCAGTCCGACTCGCATGGGCCGTCCGTTCCGGGTGGGGGTCACTTCTGGAGCCGGGCTTCGAGGAGGTAGACCTGCTCGCCGCGAAACAGGCCGGTGCGTTCGGCGCTGACGCGCAGCTCGCGCCCGCCGCGCACCACCACCGCGAGTTCGCGCGGCGCGTCCGACGACTTCACCACCTCGTCGAATAAGGCCGCGCCGTCGAGTTCGATTCTGAGGCGCGCCGAGCGCTCGGGCCGATCGGGCGCGGCGGGCAGCGCCAGCACGAACCGCAGCTCGCGCCAGTTGCCGCCCCCCACGCTCAAGGGGTAGACCGCCGCCGCGTCCGCCGGCAGCGCCAGGCCGCGCGCGAACAGCTTCCCGCCGGCGCTCAGGGGTGCGCCGGTCGAGGAGCGGTCGCGCCCCAGCGGCAGGGCGAAGGGGAACTGCCCGCCGAGGGGGCCGTCGGCCTCGGGCGCCGGCCGGTCGAGCGTCGCGGTGAGTTCCGAGAGGTACGCCACGTTCCCCTGGCGGAAGTCGAGCTGCACCACGTCGCCCAGAGCGGCGTAGGTGGCCGAGGCGCCCGACACCGTGGCGACGATTAGTTTGCCGGCGTCCAGGCGCACCGAGCGCGCGACGATCACGTTGCCGGCCCGGTCGCGCACGCGCCCCACGGTGGGCGGCACCACCGCGCTCGCCTTGGGGTTCAGGAGCAAGCCGCCGGTGGCGCGGCCGAGGCGCAGCGCGGCGCGGGTTCCGTCGTCGCGCTCGAAGTTCACGGCAGCGCCGTCTTCGGTGCCGCCGAGGACGGTCCCCGGCAGAGGGTTCAGCCCGTCGGCCTGCCTGACCACGAACAGGTCGCGCTTGCCGCGCCCGCCGAGGAGCTTCTGCCACGCCGCGCGGTTCGCGGGGTTCTCCGCGCCGCGCAGCACCGACGCGACAGCGTCGAGAGGCAAGTCCAGTGTCGGCCCGCCGTCGCGGAACGCTAGCTCCACGCGCTTGCCGCGGATTTTGACCCCCTTAGCCTGGAAGAGCGAGCCGTCCACCAGTTCGACCTCGTCGTACCCGTCAGCAGCCGGGCCGGGCGGCGGTCGCATTTCGACGGCCGCGACCTCGGTGAGCGGCAGTAACTTCGCCACGCCGGCGACTTCGAGCGTCAGCCCCGAGGCGTCGAGCGCGACGAGTTCGCCGGCGAGCTTCGCCCCCGAGACGAGCGTGACATCGGCGGCGCGGAGCGATCCGGGCAGGAGCGCGAGCAATGCCGCCGCGGCGAGCAGGCGGGTCATTGCGGCTTAAACCCGTTGAGGCGGTTGAGGCTGCGGAAGTAGTCGACGATCATCGGCTTGTACTTCGCCGGCATCTCGCGCACGAAGTCCTGGGCGATCTTGGCGCGCTCTTGCTCCGGGAGCTTGCCCCAAACCGCCTCGTACTGCCGCAGCTTTTTGACATCAACCTGCCCGTCGCCGCTGTCGCGCCCGCCGAAACTGTCCTGCTGGGGCGAACTCGGCTTGCCGGCGCCGGGCGTCTGGCCATCGGCGGGGGCGCCCGCGGGGCACTGCCCGCCCGGCTGCCCAGGGCCGGGCGGACCCGGCTGCTGCTGGCGCTTGGCCTGCGCCTCGAGTTCCTTGATCTTCTCGTCGAGGCGGAAGACGATCTTCTTCTGAATCTCCTGCGTCTGCGCCCCGCCGCGCGCCAGTTCCAGGCGGCGCCCGCTGTTGTCCATCAGTCGGCCGATGTTCGAGAGGTCTTTGTCGTCCTTGGGCCACGCCATCACGTCGAACTGGAGCAGCCTGGCGACGACCCGGTAGCGGTCGGGCACGTCCGCCACGTCGTCGAGGAGGCGCGCCAGCGACTGCTCGGCCGGGCCGCGCTGGAGCGTGGCGTGCTCGGCCACCGCGCGGTAGAAGTAGTAGCCCGCCGGGTCGGCCACGAGTTCGGGGACCGCCAGGCGCGACGCCATCGCCGATTCTTCATAAGCCTTGCGCGCCGCGCACGACTTGGCGTAGAGCGCCGCGAGGTCGGAGCGCGCCGCGTCGCTCAGCCGCTTGTCGCGCAGCACCGCCGGCACCTCGCCGGGCGGGGCGATTTGGCCCGGCAGCCCCGCGACTTCGGGCACCGCGAGCGCCGCGGCGGCGACCAGCCCCGACTGCACCGGCGCCCCGGCCGGCCACGCGGCGGCGAACGCACCGGCGTCGAACTTCTCCCCGAGCGCGGACTTCAGCCAAGTTTCGGTTTGGGCGCGCACCGCCGCGGCGGGTTTCGCGCGCAGCGAGCTGAACGCGAACACCGGCGCGGCCCCCGGCTCCGGGGCGGCGCCGCGGGCGGGAAGCCCCGCGAGGGCCAGCGCCGCCAGGCTCGGCGCGATTCGGCGGCTCATTCGGTCACGCATCGGCGACACCCTCCCCTGACGAAACTGGCAGTCCGTTCGACCGGCCGACACCCGCAAGACGCCCCGGAGAGGTGGGGCGCCTCAGACTAGCACACCCCGCGCCGATCCCGCAAGTGTTAAGACGGCCCGCCCTCACAAGTCTAGCGGTTCGCCCCCGTGGAAATCGCCCGCACCATCTCTTCGAGCTTCATCTGTCGCGCCGACAACTGCCCGAGTTCGGCCTGGATGATGGGGTCCGACGCCGCCTCGCCCTGGTAGCGCTCCCCGGCAAGTTTCGTGCGGGAGTTCAACTGCAACTGGAGGCTCTTGATCAACTTCAGCTCCGAGATCGCGGCCAGCAGCGCCTGGTCCGGCGGCTTCTGGGCCGCGCCAGGTTGGGACTGTTGCTGCCGGGCCTGCTGCTGCTCCTGCTGGGCTTTTTTGAGCGCCTCGGCCATCTCCTTGAGCATCGCCACGATGTTCTCCTCGACCGCCTGGGTGTCGCGGCCGACGAAGGTGTC
>CAXTPM010000392.1:0-553 GCA_964245865.1 uncultured Fimbriiglobus sp.
TGGTGGCCTGTTCGCGCCGGCCGGGGGCGCCGAAATCAGCCGCGACCGCTTCGGCGTCGTGCCCGAAGTCGGGCTGAGCGTCGGCTACCGCGTGGCGCCGGGGCTGACCGCCTCGGTGGGGTACAACTTCCTCTACTGGACGAACGTGATTCGCCCTGGCGACCAACTCGGCCGCGCGGGTCCGGGGCTGAAGTCGAGCGATTTGGCGGTGCAGGGCGTCACATTTGGTCTGGAGTACCGCTGGTAAGTGGTGTACCGTGGGTCGGATCCCGGCCGGGCCGCGCGCCGGGTTGAGGCGATTCCACGGTTTGCGCAAGTTTCCCCAGCCGCCCCGTTACTGGGCGTGCCCCCCGGCGGGCCGGCCGACACTCCGCCAGGTCGCCCCGCCGGGCGCATCCCACTCGCCGAAGGAACCGCGATGCAAGTCCCCTGGAGTTCTTGGCTCCGAACCGCGAGCGTGGTCGTCGCCTTGGCCGGCGCCGGCACGGCCCTGGCGCAAATCCCCGCCCCGTTCGGCCCCTCCGCCCATTTAACGTTAAGTTGACACCAATGA
>CAXTPM010000392.1:563-5445 GCA_964245865.1 uncultured Fimbriiglobus sp.
GCCCCGTTCGGCCCCGCCCCCGGCCAGCCGCAGCCGCAACCCGCGCCGCAGGGCCAGCCCGCGCCCGACGGCGCCGAGGTGCTGGCGCGCGGCCCAGTGCATGAGGCGTTCGCCACCACCGTGGAGTTCCCGAGCGCCGGGGCGGTGGTACCCAAGGCGCCGCCCGCGCCCATCGAGGAACTGCCGCCGGACCAGAAGCCCGAGGGCGACAACGTCCAGTGGATTCCCGGCTACTGGGCTTACGACGAGGAGCGCGCGGACTTCCTCTGGGTCAGCGGCTTCTGGCGCGTGCCGCCTCCTGGGCACGTGTGGGTGCCGGGGTCGTGGCGCGAAGCGCCCGGCGGGTATCAGTTCGTTAGCGGCTTCTGGCAGCAGCCGCAGGTGTTGCAGCAGTCGTTCCAGTATTTGCCGCAGCCGCCGCAGCCCTTGGAAGTGGCGCCGCAGATTCCCGCGCCCACCGAGACGAGCATCTACTGCCCCGGTAGCTGGGTCTACCGCGAGCGGTACGTCTGGCGTCCGGGGTTCTGGATGGACTACCGGCCGGGCTGGATTTGGGTGCCGGCGCACTACCGCCTGACCCCCGGCGGGTACATCTTCGTCGAGGGCTACTGGGACTACCCGCTCGCCGAGCGGGGCATCCTGTTCGCGCCGGTGGCGCTGCCCCCGGCGGTGTACCTGCAACCCGCGTATGTGTACACGCCGCAGTACGCGGTGTCGCAGCAGGTGATGGTGAGTGCCCTGTTCGTGCGGCGCGGCGCCCCGTCGTACTACTTCGGCGACTACTTCGAGGCGCGCTACGCCACCGCCGGGTACGACCCGTGGATCGGCCGGCGGGGCACGAGCTTCGGCGTGAGCGTCAACATCAACATCAACCGCCGGCCGCACTACGACCCCTTGTTCAGCTACTACCAGGCGTCGTACGCGCGCACCCCGAACTGGGGCGCCCAGATCACCGAGCAGTACGCCGGGCGCTACAGCGGCAGCGTGCCCCGGCCCCCGCGCACGCTGGTGCAGCAGACGACGGTCATCAATAACATCAACAACACCGTCGTGAATAATAACAACACGACCGTGGTGCAGAACAATACCAACAACAACACGACGGTCAATAACAACACCGTCAACAACGCGAACACCACGCTCGCGCTGGTGCAGCCGATCCGGTCGCTGCCCGCCACCAACCCCGGCGTGAAGTTGCAGCCGGTGCAGCAGGCCGACCGCGTGAAGGAGCAGCAGTTCGCCCGGCAGACGCGCGAGGTCGGCGTGCAGCGGCAGAAGGCCGAGGCGACGATCGCCGAGCGCAAGCAAGCCCCGGCCGCGAACGAAGCGCCCCGCGCCGCGAAGATCGAAGTGCCGCAGCAACTGGTGGCCCGGACCATCGCGCCCGCGACCCCGGCGCGCCCTGCGCCGCCCCCGGCCCCCGTGGCCGTGGCGCCGGCGAAGGGGCCGACTGAGACAGGTGCCGCGCCGGTCCCGCCGGCCGCGATGCCGCCGAAGACCCCGCCCGCGCCGGCCAACGGCAACCCCGGCGTGGTGCCGCCCGCGCCCAAGGAGCCGAAAACCCCCGCCCCCACGCCGGTCAACCCCGGCGCAGTCCCGCCGAAGGGGCCGGCCCCCCTGCCGACCCCGGCCACGCCGGCACCCCCGACTCCGGTGCCGCCGAAGGGGCCGGCGCCGGTGAACCCGGCCCCCGCCCCGCCGAAGGGGCCGGCCGTGCCGCCGGCCAACCCGCCGGTGCCGCCGAAGGGGCCGGCGCCGCTCCCGGCCCCGGCTGCTCCACCCGCGCCCGGTGCCCCGAACCCAGTGCCGCCGAAGGGGCCGGTCGCGCCCCCCGTGAACCCCAACTCCGGCGCGGTCCCGCCCGCCCCGAAGTCTCCGGCCCCCGCGGCGCCGGCGATGCCGAAGGCGCCCGCGTCGCCACCCCCGTCGGCCAACCCCGCCGCGCTGCCGCCCGCCGCGCCGAAGACTCCGCTGCCGCCGGCGGTTGCGGCGAGTCCGCAGCCGGCCCCGGCCACGCCGAAAGCTCCGCTGCCGCCGGCCAACCCCGGCGCGTTACCCCCGAACGCCGGCCCGCGCCCGAACCCGCAGCCGGCCCCGGTGGCCCCGGCGCCGCGCCCGGCCCCCGCGCCGCCGATGCCGGTGCCGCCGAAACTCGGGACGCCGCCGGCGCTGCCGCCCGGCCAGCCGGCTCGCCCGGCGCCCACGCCCGCCCCAACTCCGGCGCCCCCGCCGCGCCCGACGCCCGCTCCGGCCGCACCGCCTCGGCCTCCGGCGCCCGCGCCGTTGCCGCCCAAGGCCGGCCCCGTACCGGCCCCGGCCCCCAAGCCGCCGGCCCCGGCCGCGCCACCGAAAGACCCCGCCAAGCCCGGCGAGCGACGGTAGCAGTCGGTCGCTCGTCCCGGCGGTCGGGCGCGTCGGCCCCCTGAGCCTGTCCGACACTTCCGACAAGTGGGAAGTGTCGGACAGGCTCGGGGGGCCGACGCGCCCGACCGCCAATTCGTAGTCACTTCGCCGACCCACTCGGACTCTTCACGCTCGGAACAGTTGCCAACCGCCCTCGCCGTGCGGTCCAGCGGGAGTCCCGGCAATTCGTGTCGGGACAATCCCCTCTTCAAGCATCGGAAGACTCGTGAAAGACATCGTTGACACCGCCGTGGGCGCCGGCTCGTTTACTACCCTCGTCGCGGCCGTGAAGGCGGCCGGCCTCGTGGACACTCTCAAGGGGGCCGGCCCGTTCACGGTCTTCGCCCCGACCGACGACGCCTTCGCGAAACTGCCCGCCGGCACCGTCGAGGGTCTGCTCCAAGACATTCCCAAACTGACCGCCGTCTTGACGTACCACGTCGTTTCGGGCAAGGTTCTGGCCGCCGATGTCGTGAAACTCGACGGCAAGTCGGCCAAGACCGTGCAGGGCGGCGAAGTCAAAATCAGCACCGCCGGCGGCGTGAAGCTCAACGGCACGTCGAACGTCACCGCCACCGACATCGAGTGCTCGAACGGCGTCATCCACGTCATCGACTCGGTGATCCTGCCGCCGGCGTAGTCGTGGTTCGCGGCGCGTGGCTCGTGAGTCGTAGCTAGTCGAGGCGCGGTGCGTCTACACTAGCGGTGTGCCACGAGCCGCGCGCAGTTTCTTTTACCGGGGTTGCCATGTCGCCGTCCGCCTTCCGCATCCTGAGCAACGTCTGTTTCGTCGCCGGGTTCGTCAGCATCGCCGCGTCGATTGCGATCTGGATGCTGTTCAAGGAACCCGACGCGGCGCACGGCGAGCGCTTCGGCATCTTCGTCGGCCTCTGGGCGCCGACGTTCTTCTCGCTCTCGGATCGCTTCGACCGCTACGCCTCGACGGCCGGCCGGGCGGCGGTGCAGATTTAGAGTAGTTGTAGTGGGTAGGTACAGCTATAGCCAGAACAAGAGCCTCGGCGCGATGCCCAGTGTTCCTGCTCTGGCTATAACTATAACTAATCCGCTACCCGCCGCACGATCGGCCCATAAGCGTCGATGCGGCGGTCGCGGAAGAACGGCCAGTTGCGCCGGACATCCTCCATCAGTTTGCGGTCGCAGGTCGTCACGATGACTTCGTCGCGGTCGGTGCCGGCCTTGTGCAAGAGCCGCCCGAACGGGTCGCTGACGAACGAGCCGCCCCAGAACTCGATGCCGCCGCCGGGGGCGTTGTCCGGCCCCAGCTCGTGGCCGATCCGGTTGACCGCACCCACGTACACGCCGTTGGCGATGGCGTGGGCGCGCATGCTGGTCTCCCACGCGCTGTGCTGGGCCTCGCCGTACTCGGCCTTCTCCTTGGGATGCCAGCCGATGGCGGTGGGGTAGAAGATGACTTCCGCCCCCTGCAAGGCGGTCAGGCGCGCGGCCTCGGGGTACCACTGGTCCCAGCACACGAGTGTGCCGACGGCACCGTACTTGGTGGGGAACACCTTGAATCCCAGGTCGCCCGGCGTGAAGTAGTATTTTTCGTAGTACAGCGGGTCGTCGGGGATGTGCATTTTACGGTACAGCCCGAGCAACTCGCCGTTGGCATCATACACGGTCGCGGTGTTGTGGTACACGCCCGACATGCGGCGCTCGAAGATGCTGCCGACCACCACGACGCCGTTGCGCTTGGCGCACGCGGCGAGGCGATCCGACGACGGGCCGGGGATCGGCTCGGCGAGGTCGAACGTCGCGGCGTCTTCCTTTTGGCAGAAGTACGGCCCCAAAAATAGCTCGGGCAGGCAGACGATTTGCGCCCCCCGCTTCGCCGCCTCGGCGACTGCGGCCTCGGCGGCGTCGAGGTTGGGGCCGGGCGTGGCGGCGCACTTCATCTGCACCAGGCCGATCGTGAACGTGTCGGGCATCGGTCTATCCTGACTGCGGGAATCTTGCTCGCCGGGGGCCGAGTCGCTAGCTTGGCAGGACTCTCCCGTGCCGTCGTTCTAGCGGGCCGATGCCGCGCCGCACACGGCCGAACCGGCGGACCATGTTATGAGCGAAGCCAAGCCCAACGCGAATATTACCAGCATGCTCAAGGAGGCGCGCGTCTTCGCCCCGCCGGCGGGGTTCGCGGCGACCGCGCACGTCAAGACCCCCGAGGACGCCGAGCGCCTGCGCGCGGGGGCCGAGGCCGACCCCGAAGGCTTCTGGGCCGACGCCGCGGAGTCGCTGGAGTGGGCCGCGCCGTACACCAAAGTGTGCGACTGGTCGGACGCGCCGTTCGCCAAATGGTTCGTCGGCGGCAAACTCAACGTGAGTGCCAACTGCCTCGACCGGCACCTCACGGACGGCCGCAAGAACAAGGTGGCGATCCACTTCGAGGGCGAGCCGGGCGACACGCGTAGCCTGACGTACCAGCAGTTGGCCGACGAGGTGGGGCGCTTCGCCAACGCCC
>CAXTPM010000393.1:0-5429 GCA_964245865.1 uncultured Fimbriiglobus sp.
TGCGCGTGCCGCCGGTGACTGGCGACTGGGCCGACGTGGTGGCCAGGAAGTCGCCGAGAGGAAGATCGGTCTGACCGCCCGTCGGCGGAACGGCTCCAAGTTTGCCCGCCATCGTAACTACTCCGGCGCAACTACAGGTGGCGGATCGGATGCATCGCTGTCCGGTTCCTCGGCGGGGATGTTCCGGGGCCGGTACGTCAGACTACAGAGGTCTTTGCCGCCGGCGATCACGGGGAAGCGCAGTCGCTTGTCGTCGGGGTTCTCGACGATAGCGACGTGGTGAATGTACATGATGTCCCTCACAACTTTGCAGCACATCTCGCCCATGTACAGTCGCATCGAGACGTGGTCGCACTCCCCGTACTCGGCCTCGCAAATGCTACAGCCGTAGGAGCCGCAAAGAATGCTGGAGCTGACGAACAGGCACGGCGGGAACAGCAAATGTTCCAGCGCGTACAGGTTCCGATTGAACACGTCAAGGTTTTCGTCGTACCGCAGCCGCAGCCCGGCCTCGAATCTGTCCTGAGCCGCGACAAGGGCCTCCCACGCGAGTTCCATTTCGTTTTTCTTGAAATGGACCCACATGGACATGGACTGGCCCATCGCCTCGGTGTACCGCCCGATGATCCACG
The DNA here is from genome assembly GCA_964245865.1 of uncultured Fimbriiglobus sp. GTDB lineage: Bacteria > Planctomycetota > Planctomycetia > Gemmatales > Gemmataceae > Fimbriiglobus. The sequence continues at coordinate 633 of CAXTPM010000393.1, forward strand.
CCAGGTTCGCCGCCTGCTCGTCGCGTTTCGAGATGGAGTCTAGGCGACGCTGCTCGATTAGTTCGCCCACACGGTGGATTGCCGCGATGGCCTCTTCTTGCAGCTCGACGCCGACGCTCATGTAACCTAGTTTCATGCACTCGTTGATGGCGTCCTGCGCGGCAATGAGCATATCGTCATCGCTGGTCCACATGCCGAGCCTCACTCCAGGGTAGTCTTGATGGCTTCGATCAGCTTGGCGAACTCATCGGGCGAGCCGCTGTACTCGATTCTCTTGACGGTCTTCTTTTCGGTCTTTTCGATGAGAACGGTACACTCGACCCGCTTCACCCCGCCCTGGCCTCGGAAGTAGTCGGTAACGTAGTTGGCGACGACGCCCAGCGCGACGTTCAGCAAGTTCGCGTTTCCGCTGAGGTAGGCGGCGCCGAGGAACAGGGTCGGCACGACCAGCGTGCTGTCGTGGTCGTTGCGGTACGGGATTTTCACGCCGTCGGGAACGATGTTGTCGAGCGGAACGCCGGCCTGCCGGAGCAGCACTTTAAAGTCCGGCATCTGGGGGTGGAGGTATAAGTCGGTCTGCCCGTCGGCGCCGAAGAAGTTGATTGGAAGAATGCACAGACCCCTCGGCTCGCTCAGCCCGAGTTCGGCGAACCGGGGGGCAATGCTCTCCATATCAGTCTCCACCAGCCCTTCGCGTTGTTTGGCCATGCTCTGCCTCTTGTAAGGGTACAGGACACACCTAGCTTACCGTCCGCGAATTAAGCGCTGAAGGTCAGTTCTGTTGGCCGCATTGTTTGTCAGTGATTTGTAGAATCTACTGTGCCATACTGCCGCCCATGGAAGCCTACCGCCTCGTGCTCATGGACCGCTACCCGCACTCCGAGTTCCGGGACTACCGCGTCTGCCGGGTGACGCTCAACGCCTACGGCAAGGTCGAATCGTGGGAGCCGGAGACTCTGGCGGCGGGCGAGACGCAGGAGGAGGCTTACGCGGCCCACGCCGCCATGCACCAGGCGTTCTACCTGCCGGCGCTGCGGGAGAGCGAGCTGCCGTGAGTAAGAAACCGGGCAAGTCCGAGCGGTCGCACTGGGCGAGCGAGTACGGCACGGACGCGGAATACCTGCGCTGGCTGAGTTACCAGCCGTCGTGCGTGGACGGGTCGTTCCACCAGTGGCAGGACGGCGTGGGCCGGAATATCGCCGCCCATGTGCGCAGGCAGAACCGGGGCGCGGGCCTGGGCAAAAAGCCGCCGTTCAGCGCGATCCCCATGACGCAGGAGCAGCACCTGGGCGAGAGCGACTACCCCATCGAGCAGCGGGTCGCCTGGGCGGACCTGCACCTCAAGCGCTGGGTGCGGACGCGCGACACGGGGGGCGGGCGGCCCGGACACCCGGCGCACGGTTGACGCCCCCGTGCCAGCCCGCTACCATGCCGGGTGGCCCGGCGGCAAGAATCCGCCGGGCCAATAAAACTATCGTGCGTTCGCGGCAGCTTATCGGAGGTTTCGCATGCGACGGTGCGTGTGGGCGGTGTGCGGGCTGCTGGCCGCGAGCCCGGCCTGGGCGGGCGAGCTGAACCCCGGCGACCCCGCCCCCGAGCTGAAGGTGGGGAAGTACCTCAAGGGCGAGCCGGTCGCCCGCTTCGAGCCGGGCCGGGTGTACGTGGTCGAGTTCTGGGCCACCTGGTGCGGGCCGTGCGTGGCCGGCGTGCCGAAGCTCACCGAACTGCAAAAGAAGTACCCCGACATCACGGTCATCGCCGTCGGGGTGTGGGAGACCGCCGCGGACGGCGGGGCCGAGTTCGTCCGCGGCAAAGGCGACGCGATCGGCTACCGGGTCGCCACCGACTCCGTCCCCGCGGGGAAGGACGCCCAGTCCGGGCACATGGCCGAGGCGTGGCTGGGCGCCGCCGGCCTCAGCAGCATCCCGGCGGCGTTCGTCGTCGGCAAGACGGGCAGGGTCGATTGGATCGGCCACCCGGACACGCTCGCCGACGCCGTGCCGCTGGCCCGCGCGGGCAAGCTGGACACCGACGCGAACCGCAAGGCGCTGGCCGCCAAGCGCAAGAAGGACAAGGACTACTGGGACTTCCGCGCCGCCGCGCTGGCCGCCGTCAAGGCGAAGGACGCCGCCCGGCTGCGCGGGGTGTACGCGGGCTACTTCGCGGCGTACCCGGACGCCGAGGGGAGCGGCAAGTGCTGCATGCGGGTGGCCGAACTCCTCAAGGTGGGCGAGGAGAAGGAGGCGGTCGAGTACGGGGAGAGGTGCGTCGAGACGCTCATCAAGGACTCGGACGGCCAGTTGCAACTGCTCGCACTCTACGCCGCGGACGCGATGAGCCGGGAGCCGGTCACCAACCCGGTGCGCGGGCGGCTGGCCCTGAAGGCGCTGGACCGCGCCGACGCCCTCAGCAAGCCCGACGGCTACCGGCAGTTCCTGCGGGGGTGCGCGTCGGCGGCGTGCGGGGACTACAAGGCCGCGTGCGAACTCCTGGAGCGGGCCATCGCCCAGGAACCCCAGAGTGCGGACATCTACCGGCCCAAGTTGGACTCCTACCGGTCCAAGCTCAAGGGCGAGATCAAGAAGTAACGCGGCCGGGGGGGGGCTCGCGGGCGGGGAAAGAGTTTGGTTGCCGAAAGCCCCGGCGGCGTGAGGCCGCCGGGGCCGGGGACCGATGGGGTTCTAGTCCTGCTTGTTTTCGGAACCCGCCTCGCCGGGCTTCTTGTCGTTAATCACGTCCAGGAACTTCTGGCGGGCCTGGTGCGTGGGACTCGCGCCGATCAGTCCGGGGTTTTCCGCCCTGGTCTTCTCGGCCTTCTTCTTCGCCTCGACGGCCTCCTTCACCGCCTTCTTGAAGGTCTTGTCGTTGAGCAGGGACTCGGTCAGCTCCTTGTCGGTGCCCGCCTTCTCGAACGCCGGGTCGAGGACGTGCGGGGCGGTTTCCAGGAGGGCCGCGCCGGCGGCGCCCGCGCCGAGGAGCAGGCCCAGCGACAGGGTGAGCAGTTTCGCTTTCACGGAGTTGCCTCTCGTCCGCCGGCGGCGGAGTGCTGCCGGCATGGTGTAAATTATACCAGTGGACAAACGCTATTTCAAGGGCGCCGCCACTCCGTTAGTGATTCCTTAAGACTCCCGTGCTACACTCCCGCCCGAACAGCGGGGGCGTGGATGAACGACATCGTGGCGGAACTGACGCGGCTGCACGGCGAGATGGAGGTGAAAATCCACGCCGGGCGGAGCGTGCCGGGCTTCATGCGGAGCTACAAAAGCCCGCTCGACTACTACGAGCGGCGGGGGTGGGTTTCCTCCGAGCAGCACTCCGCCGGGCTGGAACTCGCCGAGCTGCACTTCTCGGCACTCGGCAAGACGGGCAGCGTCGAGTCGAACTACCAGACGCGGGTAGGGGGCGGCATGGCCAAGCACTACCTCGACGCCCGGATGTGGTTCTACCAGCGGGCGTGCCTGGCGATCCGGGCGAGCGAAGAACGCAGGATGTGCATCCAGGTGTGCTGCTACGATTTGAAGGCGGGCGGCGGCGAGGAGATGATGCTGCTGCGCGGGGGGCTGGACGACCTGGTGAGGCACTTCCGGCGCGGGAAATAAATATCGCATGCGGAACATATTTCATTTGCGCCAAAAATCACGCCGTGCTACTCTGGCGCAGAATCCACTTCCTGACTCCGCACTCCCACATCAACCCCGCCGTACTGAGCGGGGTATTTTTACGCCCATGTACCCATCCATCGACCACACAAGACAAGTCGGACTGGTCGCTCCCATAGCGGTGGCGGCCTCGGTGGTGATGCTCGCCGTGCTGGTGCTAATCCTCCGTTGAAGAAGCCCGTGAGCGCCGACTCCGACCCGATCAAGTACGCCAACCGCCCCCTGGAGCGCGACTTCGACGAGATGAAGGCCGTCAGGGAGATGCTGGCGAAGCTCAACGCGGGGAAGGGCAGCGAGTGACCTGGGAGCTGACGCCCGAACTGGAGGAGTCGATCCTGTCCCGCCTGGAAGACGGCGAGGGGCTACTGAAGATATGCCGGGCCGAGGACATGCCCTCGCGCCGCACGGTGCTGAGGTGGCAGCGCGAGAACGAAGACTTTGGCGCACGGTGCGCCCAGGCGCGCGAGGCCCAGGGCGACCTGGCCGCCGAGCAGCAGGACGACATCGCCGAGCGATGCTTAGCCGGGGAGATACCCGCCGACGTGGCCCGCGCCGCCATCAGCGCGAAGCAGTGGCGGGCGTCGAAGCTGGCCGCCAAGAAGTACGGCGACAAGCTGGCAGTCGGTGGCGACTCCGACGCCCCGCCGGTGCAGCACGCCATTACCGCCGTGGACGACGCCATCATCACGCAGGCGCTGGCCCTGCTCGCCGCCTCGCGGAAAGGTGGATAAGGCCCGGCTCCTCGACGCGCTCCTGCGGCAGTCCTTGAGCGCGTTCGTCCAGAAGACCTTCGGCACGGTGGACCCCGGTACGCCCTACAGCCACAACTGGCACATCGACCTGATCGCGGAATACCTGGAGGCCTGCACCCGGCGGGACATCAAGCGCCTCGTCATCAACATCCCGCCGCGCTACGGCAAGTCGAACGCCGTCACCGTGGCCTGGCCCGCCTGGCTGCTGGGCAGGAACCCCGCCGAGCGCATCCTGGCCACGAGCTACGCGCACAAGCTCGCGCTTAAGCACTCCCGCGACTGCCGCCTGGTCATGGCCTCGGACTGGTACCGGCGGGTCTTCCCCGGCACCCGCATCACCGAGGACAAGCAGGAGAAGTACGTCACCACGCTCCGGGGGCACCGCC
>CAXTPM010000394.1:0-5410 GCA_964245865.1 uncultured Fimbriiglobus sp.
GGCGCCCAGGACGATCCCCATCGCGGCCTTCAGGAAGAAGCGTTTCATCTCGGACTCTCCAGGTGTTGGGCCGGGCCGGTTGCCCGTCCACACTTCGCCCAGCGGGAGAACTCGGCGCGTGTGACGCCGATTTTTCGCGGAATCTTTTTCCGGACGCGCGCCCCGAAAGCGGCACTTTCGCGCGTCACGCGGGGCGGCGGACTTCGCTTGAGCGCGTGCCGGCGCGTCGGGCGAAACCCTGGACGCTCCGCCCACCATCCGCGTATCCTGGACGGGGCCGAGTGCCCCCGAACCCCGAGAGGCCCGCCATGCTCCCGACCCTGCGAACCGCCCTGACTCTGCTCGTCCTCGCCGCCGCGGCCCTGCCCGCCGGCGCCCAGGCCAAGCCGCCCGCGAAGGCCGTCACCTACGACAACGTGCTGGCCCTCGTGCGCGCCGGCACTTCGCCTGCGGACATCCTCGCCGGCTGCGACACGGTGTTCACCCTCGCCCCCGAGCAGCTCGACGAACTCAAGGAGGCCGGCGCCCCGGCCGCGCTGATCAGCGCCCTCAAGTCGAAGCGCATCCCCATCGGGGATGTCACCGACTTCGTGGTCGTCCTCGACTGCTCGGGGAGCATGAAGGACGAGATCGCGCCGGGCCAGACCAAGATGGACGCCGCCAAGAAGGTCGTCGGCGAGTTGTTCAAGGCGATCCCCAACGGCCGCAACCTGGCGTTCGTCGTCTACGGCCACGACGCGGCGCTGCAGTGCAAGGCGGTGAAAGTCGTGCGGCCGCTCCGGCCCGTGAACGCCTCGGCGCGCACTGAACTCCGCCGCGCTCACCCCCGCGGGTCACACCCCCATCGCCGCGTCGCTCCAGGAGGCCGGGCGCGTGCTGGGGCGGAACTGCGGCCTGGCCCAGATCGTGGTCATCACCGACGGCGCCGAGACCTGCCACGGCGACCCGGCACTCGAGGCCGAGACTCTGGCCACCGCCATCCCCAACCTGCGCGCCGTCGAGATGATTGGCGTGGGCCTGAAGGACGACAAGGAGAAGGAGCAGGTCGCGGTGGTGGCCCGCCGGGGCCGGGGCAAGTTCTACGACACCGACAGCGCCGACGAACTCAAGCGCGCCGTCGCGGTGGCCGCAGCGGTGCCGGCGGTGGCGGTCGCGGCCAAGAAGCCGGCGCCGCAGAAGCCGGCCGACGACGACCGGGCGTTCGCCCCGAAGAAGCTGCACGACATCAAGGGGCACACGGATCGAATCCTCGCGGTGGCGTTCTCGCCCGACGGCGCGGTCCTGGCCACGGCGAGCGCCGACAAGACGGTGCGGCTGTGGGACGTGAAGAGTGGCGAGCGGCTGCAGCGCGTCGCCAACCAAGAAGAACCGCACTGCCTGGCGTTCTCGCCCGACGGCAAGCAGCTCGCCGTCGGCGGCACCGACGACAGCGTCCGGTTCTACGACGCCGCGTCGGGCGAGGCGACCAAGAAGCTCAAGGCCGACGGCGGCGTCGCGCTGATCGCCTGGTCGCCCGACGGCTCGCGCCTCGCCACCGTCTCGGACACCAGCTCCATCCGCGCCGGCGGGCTGTCGGGCCGGGCCGTCGTGCTCTGGGACGCCGCGACCGACAAGCCGGTGCACACACTGAAGGGGCACTCTGGCGACATCAACGAACTCGCGTTCTCGCCCGACGGCAAGCTGCTCGCCACCGCGAGCGACGACGAGACGGTGCGGCTGTGGGACGCCGACACCGGCGCCGAGCGGGACAGCCTCAAAGCCCACGCCGGGCCGGTCCACGCGGTCGCGTTCGCCCCCGACGGCGCCACGCTGGTGAGCGGCGGGCGCGACTGCACCCTGGTGAGGTGGAACGTCAAAACTGGCAACATCGTCAAGCCGGTCGCCGAACTCGGGGTGGTCGAGTACGGCGCGATCCGCCGCGCGGCGGTCCTGCCGAGCGGGCGGGTGTGGTGCAGCCGCTGGGTCGCCGGCAACGCCGTCCTCGACCCCAGGACGGGCAAAGTCCTGCACGAGAGCCCCGCGTTCAAGGGGAACTGGATCGCCTTCGGCAAGGTCTACATGAACAACCGCGTGGCCGTCAGCCCCGACGGCAAGACCTACGCCGACGCCGACGGCAACGACGCGGCGATCTACGACGCGAGCCGCGAGTTCGGCGCCGAGGCGCGGTAGTCGTCGGACCCCGCGCGGAAAGCCCGCCGTCCGCGACGGCGGGCTTTCCGGCGTGGTGCCTCACTCCCCCAACTCAAATAGCCACAGCGAGCCGTTGAAGCAGCCCACGGCAGCGCGGCGCCCGTCGGGGCTGATCGCCGCCGAGCGCACGGTGCTGCCGGCGGCGAAGCGGCGCAGTTCGGCCCCCGCGCGGGCGTCCCAGAGGATCAGCGATCCGCCGGCGTCGCCGCTGAGCAGGCGCGCCCCGTCGGGCGTCGCGGCCAGCGCGGTGACTTGGCGGGCGTGCCCGCCGAGGAAGCGCACCCCGCCCCCGTCGGCGACTAGCACGCGGTAGTCCCTGCGGCCGGGCCGGCCCCCGTCGCCGCCGCCGGCGGCGGCGACGCCCTGGCCGTCGCGGAAGTAAGCGGCGACCAGCACGTCGTCGGCCAGCCCGGCGTACTCGGCCAGCGGTGGCCCGGAGCCGGGGGGGGCCACCTCGGCCACGCGCCCGCCGGCCCCGCCGAGCAGGTACCGCCGGCCGTCGGGGCGCCGGGCGAACGCGAGGACTTCGCCGAACTGGGTTTGAGTCCGCCGGACTTCGGCGCCGGTCGCCAGGTCGTGGCGGGTCACGAACGGGTCGTTCCCGGCCGCGAGGCCGAACCCCGCGCCGTCGAACGCCACGCCGTAGACCTCGGCCGGCTTCTCGCCCTTCGCCACGGTGTCCCGGCGCATCGCCTTCCACTCGACCGGCTGCGCGGCCTCAATGTTCCAGAACCGCACCACCCCCGCGCCGTCGCCGCTGAGCGCCCGCTTGCCGTCGGGCGACACCGCCACGCAGAGGACATCGGCGCTGCCGCCGTTGAGGCGCCGCGACTTGCCGGAAGCCGCGTCGTACAAAAATAATCCGCCCCCGGCCCCGCCCGCCAGGAGCGAGCCGCCGCCGGGGAGCCACGCGCAGCAGTAGACCGCGCCGCGCTTCGCCAGCAGCCGCTCCCCCGGCGGGTCGGCCTTCGCCGCGGGGCCAGATTCCGCCGCGAGCCGGGGCGCCGGCGCGGCCTCGCGCAGCGACTCCGGCGCGAAGTGCGGCATCGGCGCCACCTCCCGCTCCGCCACCGGAGTCGGCTCCGGGACGGGTTCCGGGTCCGGGGCGGGTGCGAGGAACACCAGGACCGCGGCCGCTGACGCGGCGAGCGCCGGCAGTGCCAGCCACGCCCGCCGGCGCCGCTTTGCCGTCGGGGCCGGGGCGACCGCCAGGGTGACGCTCGCCGGCTCGAAGCCGGCGGCGGTGTCGGCCACCTCAAGCGCTGCGCCGGCGCGCTCGACCGCCTCGGCGAACGCGCCGCAGTTCGGCCAGCGGTCCTCGGGGCGCTTCGAGAGCGCGCGGGCCACCGCCGGGCGCTCGGCCTCGGGGAGCATCGAGAGGTCGGGGTCGCCGGACAGGTGCCCGCCCATGATCTCGACCGCCGACCCCGTGAACGGCGCCCGGCCCCCGCGCAAGACGCAGTAACTCACCGCCAGGCTATACTGATCGGACTGCCGCGCGGCGTGCCGCGAAAAGAACTCCGGCGCGGCGAAGACCGGCGTGAGTCCGCCGGAGAGTTCGGCGCTGGTGCGCTCGAGCGCGCGGGCCAGCCCGAAGTCGCCGACCTTCGCGGTGTCACCCACCAGGAGCAGGTTCTGCGGCTTCACGTCGCGGTGCTGCACGCCCACCGCGGGGCCACCGTCGGTCAGCGGGCGCGGCTCGTTGAGGTAGTCGAGACCCCGCGCGGCGCCGCGCAGGTAGCCCCACAGTTCGGGGCCGGGGATGCCGGGGTGCCCCTCGGCGCGGGCCTCGCGCAGCCGGTCCATCAGGGTGCGGTCGGCGAGTTCCATCGCCAGCACGAGCCGGCCGGGGGTCTGCCAGGCGCCGAAGGTGGTCAAGACGTTGGGGTGCCGCAGCCTCCGCAGGACCGAGAGCGAGCGGACCTCGGCGCCCCCCGCCCCCCCGGCACTACCGTCGAGCCGGACGATTTTGACCGCGACGGGGAAGCCGCCGGGCGCCTCGGCGAGCCAGACGGTGCCGAAGCCGCCGCTGCCCAGGGGCCGCACGAGCACGAACCCCGGCGCCGGCTCGGACCCCGCCCCCAGCGGCTCCGACTCGGCGGGGGGAGGGGCGAAGAAGCCGGCCAGCGCCCGGTCCACGCGGCTGAGGTCGGCGGCGATTTCCCGCAGCGGCGCCAGGAGTTCGGGGCAGTCGCGGCAGAGTTCCTCGGGTGAGACCGGGGCGCCGCCGCGGCGGGCCTCCTCCCAGAGCCGCGCGAGTTCGTCCAGGCGCGCGGCGCGGTCGCCGGTACTCACGCCGAGTCGCCGGAGCCGAGGAGTTCCTGCAGCCTCTCGACGACGCGGCTGAGCATCGCGCGCACGGCGGCGTCGGCCTTGCCCAGCCGCGCGGCGATCTCGCGCGTGGGGAGTCCCTCGCCGTAGCGCAGGCGCAGCAGCTCGCGGTGGTCGGGGGGCAGGCCGGCGAGCGCGGCCTCCAGGCGCCGCTCCCGCTCGCCGCGCACCGCCGCGAGGCTCGGGCTGGTGATGCTCGCCGCGAGCATCGCGGCCAAGTCCTGGCTCCCGTCGCCCTGCGGGGCGTTGGCGGGCACCTCGCGCCCCGCGGCGCGCTTCGAGGCGGCGAAGCGGCGGTGCCCATCGACCACGCACTGCTCGGCGAGGTGGCACAGCCAGGCGAACGGCTCGCGCTCGGTGAGGTCGGCGGCGGGCAACTGCTGCAGCGCCCGCACCGCGAGTTCCTGCACGATGTCCTCGGGCTCGAGCTTGCCGCGCAGGGTCGCCCCCAGGCGCCCGGCGGCGAACGCCAAAAGCGCCGGCCGGCGCGCCTCCAGGAACTCGGCCAGGGCCGCGGTGTCGCGGCGGCGGACGCGCTCGGCCAGGCTCTCGGCGGCGGGTTCGGCCACGGCGGCTCTCCGGGGGGCGCGGGTCGCGGCGGTATTGTAGCGACGCGGGCGCCGTCGCCCGAACATTCCGGGGCGCGGGGCTTCCCGACCGAACTCCGGGGGCGCGAAGCCGTGCGGGACGAAACGGCAGCCCTGCCCGCGCGCTCCGGGCTGATGCACTCGTGCACGGGCCAAGGCCGACCCGCCCAAGCGGGCCGCAGCCCACGCCGCACGGCCGATCCCAACTCATACGCATCCTATTTATTGGTTGCCGGGTGCGACTTGGCTGAGTAGCTTAGCGGCCCCGAGTCGGAGGCCCGCGATGCGCGTCGAACCCCGCG
>CAXTPM010000395.1:0-5380 GCA_964245865.1 uncultured Fimbriiglobus sp.
GGGGTGACGGAGGCCAAGCTGGTGGCCGCGTTCGTGATCGGCCACCCCGCGGCGATTCTGCTGCTCGCGGCGCTGGCCACCTCGACGGGCGCCGGGCGCGCCGGCCCTGCCGGAGAGGGGCCACGCGCGTTCTCGGAGCTGGTATTCGCGTATGCGTCGTGCGCGGCCAACAACGGCATGGCGATGGGCGGCTTGAACGCGAACACGCCGTTCTACAACCTCACGACGGCGGCCGCGATGCTCGCCGGCCGGTTCGCGCCGGCGGTGCTGGCGGTTCTATTGGCCGGGCGGTTCGCGGCGCAGCGCCGGCGCGAGTCGGCCGGCGGACTGAGCGGCGAGGACGGCACGTTCGCGCTCCTGGTGCTCGCCTCGGCGCTGCTGGTGGGGGCGATCTGCTTCCTGCCGGCGCTGGCGCTGGGGCCGCTGGCGGAGTACCTGGGGTCCGCGCCGCACTAGCCGCCGGGTTCCGTAGAACAGGCGTACTGCCCGCGACCTAATGGGACTCCCGCCGTGACCGACCCGAGCGAGCCGTACACCGCCATCCAAGTGATGCTGCTGCCGCGCGACGCCAACCCGCACGGCACCATCTTCGGCGGCGTGATCCTCGGCTACATCGACCTGGCCGGGGCTGTGGCCGCGCGCCGGGAGGCGCAGCTGCGCGGCGGGCGCACCGACCTGACGTTCGTGACCGTGGCGATCAACCGCGTCGAGTTCAAGCGCGCGGTGCACGTGGGCGACGTGGTGAAGTTCCAAACCCAGCTGGTGAAGTTGGGGCGAACTTCGATCACGTTCGCGGTGTCGGTGTTCGCGGAGCGGGGGGCGGAGGTGATTCCGGTCACCGAAGCCGAGATCGTGTACGTGTCGGTGACGCCGCCGCCGGCGGAGCCGAAGCCGGTGCCGATTCTGGGGGAGTGAGCCGGGGGCGGCGTGCGAATCAACGCCCAGGGGTGGCCGTCCCTGGGCTTTCCCCGGCGGACTCCTATAACACCGCGATTCGCCCTCCGCGCCCCGTTCGAGTCGGCCATGGCATTCTCTTCGATCCACCTGTACTTCGACGACCTTGCCATCGGCCAGGAGTGGATGTCCCCCGGCCGCACCGTCGGCGAGTGCGACATCATGACTTATGCCGGGTTCTCGGGCGACTTCAACCCGATGCACATCGACGAGGAGTTCGCCAAGACCACCCCGTTCCGCAAGCGCATCTGCCACGGCTTCGGCGTCTTCTCGATGGCGAGCGGCCTGGGGGTGAGCATCCCGCCGGTGCGGACGATCGCCCTGTTCAGCGTGCGCAACTGGTCGTTCCTGTACCCCGTGTTCATCGGCGACACGATCAAGGTGCGCGCCAAAGTGATCGAGAAGACTGTGCGCGGGCGGGGCAAGCGCGGCGAGGTGGTGTGGCAGCGGACCATCCTCAACCAGCACGACAAGGTCGTGCAGGAGGGCGAGGTCGTGACGCTCATCGAGTGCCGGCCGCTGCCCAAGCCCGACGCCAACGGCGCCGCGGCTCACGCCCCCCAACCGGCGGGCGAACACGCCGCCACCCCCTCGTAACGACTCACCCGACTAGGTTCCGCCGCGATGAACGACAGTGTGCGCACCCGATTCGCCCCCAGCCCCACGGGCTTTTTGCACATCGGCGGGGTGCGCACCGCGCTGTTCAACTGGCTGGTGGCCCGGCACGCCGGGGGCCAGTTCATTTTGCGCATCGACGACACCGACCGCGGCCGCAACCGCCCCGAGGCCGTGCAGCCGATCCTCGACGGCTTCCGCTGGCTCGGTCTGGACTGGGACGAGGGGCCGAACGCCGACGGCACCACCAGCTTCGGCCCGCACGCGCCGTACTTCCAGAGCCAGCGCAACGACACCTACGTCGAGGCGGCGGTCAAGCTGATCTCGGAGGGCAAGGCGTACCCGGACTACCTGACCAAAGAGGAGCAGACTCAAGACCGCATCGACCGGGCCTTGGCGGCGTTTCGCGCCACCCATCCGGGCGCGAGCGCGGCGCAGGTCAAGGCCGAGGCCGACGCGGCGGCGAAGGGCCAGCGGCCGTACACCTTCCGGGGCAAGCTGCGCGACGCCGGGCCGGACGAGAACCTCAGGCGCTACCTGGCGGAGCCGTGTCCCGTGCGCTTCAAGGTGCCGGCCCACGAGACGGTGCGCTTTACCGACCTGATTAAGGGCCGCGTGCGCGAGGGCGACACCCTGAGTTACACGGCCCACGAGTTCCCGTGCGACCTCATCGGCGACCCCGTGATTCTACGCGGCCCCGACCCCGAGGACGGCGTGCGCCGGCCGCTCTACAACTTCGCCACCGTGGTCGATGAGGTCCACCTGAAGGTCACGCACGTCGTGCGCGCCGACGAACACTTCTCGAACACGCCGGGGCAGGTGCTGATGTTCCAGGCGCTGGGGGCGCCGGTTCCGGCGTTCGCCCACGTGCCGCCGGTGAACGACCCGAAGACGGGCAAGAAGCTCTCGAAGCGCGACATGGCCAAGTTCGTCACCGACGAGGTGATTAAGAAGTTGCGCGCCGTCCGCGCCGTGCCTGCCGACGCCACCGACGACGCGATCAGGGCGCAGGAACTGTTGAACCCCGCGACGGTCGAATACTACCGCGTGCTGGGCTACCTACCCAGCGCGGTGCTGAACTACCTCGGGCGCCTCGGCTGGAGCGCCGACGACCACACCGAATACCTCGAACTCCCCGAGTTGATCGCGCGCTTCGGCCTCGACCGCGTGACCGAAAGCGCCGCCGCGTTCGACGCCGCTAAGCTCTACTGGCTCGCCGGCGAGCACATGAACCGCCTGCCCATGAGCGAGAAAGTCGAGGGTGGCCTGCCGTTCCTGCGCCGCGCCGGCTTGTTGGCCGAGGGCGATATTAGCCCCGAGTTGCGCGCCAAGCTCGAAGCCATCGGAACCGCCGCCGCCGAGCGCCTCAAACTGTTCAGCGACTGGATCACCTACGCCGGGCCATTCCTCGCGGAGTTGCCGGAGTACGAGCCGAAGGCGGTCGCCGACAAACTCGCCAAGCCCGGCGTCGCCGAGCGACTCGCCAGCTTCCGCAGCACACTCGCGGCCGTGGAGCCGTTCGCCGCGCCGCAACTCGCCGACGCCTTCCACCGCTTCGCCGCCGACGCCGGGATCAAGCCGCGCGACCTCGACGCGCCCTTGCGCGTGGCGATGACCGGCACGACGGTTGGCATTAGCCTGCCGGACACCGTGGCGCTGCTCGGCCGCGAGACCGCGCTGAAGCGCCTGGACCGCTCGATCGACTTGGCCAAGGGGAACTCGTGAAGCGCTACCACGTCTGCGGCCTCGGCAACGCGATTGTGGACCTGTTCCTCGAACTCCCCGATGCGGAGTTCGAGGAACTGGGTTTCGAGCGCGGCACCATGCGGCTAGTCGAGCACGACGACCAGTCGCGGCTGGTCGAGCGCGTCCACCGCGGCAAGCCCGCCCTCGCCGCCGGCGGCAGCGTGGCCAACTCGCTGATCGCGCTCACCCAACTCGGCGGGCGCGCCGCGAACATCTGCTGCATCGGCGACGACCGCCACGGCGAGTTCTACCGCAGCGAGTTTGCCCAACTCGGCGTGGCGCTGGCCGTGCCGCCGGTATCCGGCGAGCCGACGGGCACCAGCGTGGTGCTCGTCACCCCCGACGCCGAGCGCACCATGCGCACCTGCCTGGCGGTCAGCGCCCAACTTTCTGCCGACCACGTCGCCGAGGAGATCATCGCCGAATCGGAGTGGCTGTTCGTCGAGGGCTACGTGCTGGCGAACCCGACGGGGCCGGGCGCCGCCCTCCGCGCTGTCGAGGTGGCCCGGAGGCACGGCACCAAAGTGGCCGTGACCTGCTCGGACGCATTCATCCCCGCCGTGTTCGGCGGGCCGCTGCGCGACATCCTCGGCCACACGGATTTGCTGTTCGCCAACGCGGCCGAGGCGATGGCGCTCACCGGCGCGGCCGACGTGGAGGGCGCTGCCGAGGGGCTGAAGGGCGTGGTGCCGAACGCGGTCGTGACCGACGGCCCCGGCGGCGCCTACGTCCGCTGGCACGGCGCCGAGGCCCACGCCCCGGCGGTGCCGTGCGAGCCGGTGGACCTCACGGGGGCCGGGGATATGTTCGCCGGGGCGTTCCTGTACGGCGTCACGCACGGCTTCGACCCGGCGGCGAGCGCCCGCGCGGCGAACGCCCTGTGCGCGAAAGTGATCGGCCGCGTCGGCGCCCGGTTAGAGTCAGGGACGCGCGCCGAGTGGGATCTCGCAGTCGCATGAGTTCCGGACTGGCAGGGAGGGAGCGACCCGGAGCACGCGGTACCACGCAGGTTCCGGTTGCCGGTGACTGACTCGGGCATACAACATTTGCGCTCGCAGGGCGATCGCCGGACCACTCCCGCGTCCCCGCGCACCGATTCTACCGAGGCGATTCATGACCACCCGAATCCTTACAGCCTTGGCGTGCGTGGCGGCCGTGGCCTGCTCCGCCCCGGCCCAGATCGCCCAGTACAACTTCCCCGGCACCTCTACGGGCGCCTTGTTTGCCAGTTCAGTCGCCTCGAACGTCACCGCCACCGATATTAATTTCACCGGCAGCGGGGCGAGCCAGTACACGCCGTCCCCGCAACGGCTGCGGGTGACCCGCGCGCCTGGAACGACCAGCGCGTCCTTAGCCGTAACCAACCAGAGCTACTTCGGCTTCGAGCTAGTTCCTAGTAGTGGGTTCGTCCTGAACCTCACCTCGCTAACGATCGACGCGGCCACTCTGGCTGGAAACAGCGGGTTCGTGGTCCGGTCGAGCCTGGATGGCTTCTCGACCAACCTGTCCTCCGCCTCCGTGACGACGGACGCGACAAGCTCCGTCTACCCCACCTTCACGACCGACTTGTCCGGTAGCCAGTTCAACAGCGTGGCCCCGATCATTAGGTTCCGCGTGTACGTCTGGCAGTCGGGCGACACGATTCCTTCTGGGGCGTCGTTCTTCGACAACCTGACCGTGAACGGAACGGTCGTCCCCGCCCCCGTCCCCGAGCCGACCGCCGTGCTGGGCGCGTCGGCGGTCGCGCTGGGGGCGATCCTCCGGTTCCGCCGGCAGCGGCAGGCTCGCACCCAGTAGGCGACGCCGCCTTTGTGAACCGTGCCCGGTCAGGAGTCCGCCCGTGCCCGCTGTCCGCACCTTCGTCGCCGTCGAACTCGAACCGGGCAGCGTCCGCGCGCTCCAGACCCTCCAGCGCGCCCTCGCCGCTGCGAGCAGTGCCGAGGTAAACTGGGTATCGCCGGAGAACTTCCACCTCACGCTCGCCTTCCTCGGCGAACTGGACGACCGCGACCTCGTGACGCTCTGCCGCACTGTGGAGAAGGTCGCCGCCGCGCGCGAGCCGTTC
>CAXTPM010000396.1:0-5357 GCA_964245865.1 uncultured Fimbriiglobus sp.
GGGTCCGGGTACGCGCCGAAGACGACCGTGGTGACGGCGCAGACTACGCCGACCGCACGGGGCCACGACAACCCGCCACTGGGGACCACCTCGCGCAACGGGCCGCGCAGGTACATCGCCTTCAGCAATCGCAGGTAGTAGACCGCCCCCAGTGCTGCGTTGACCGCCGCGATGCCGACGAGGATGCGCGAACTCGTTTGCATCGGCGCCGCGGCGGGCAGGTTCAGCGCGCCGTAGAACACCAGGAACTTCCCCACAAACCCTACGGTCAGCGGGATGCCGATCAGGCTCAGCACGCTCACGCTCATCACCGCCGCGCTCAAGGGGTGCGTGCTGCCGAGGCCCGCGAGGTCGTCCACCGTCTCGGCCTGCTCTCGGCCCAGGTGCAGGATCACCGCGAAGAAGCCGAGCGTCATCAGGGCGTAGGCGACCAGGTAGACGAGCAAGGCGTCCAGCCCGCCGACCTCCGCGACGCCGTTACTCATGGTCACCACGGTCATGAGCATGTAGCCGGTGTGCGCGATGCCCGAGTAGGCCATCAGGCGCTTCAGGTTGTTCTGCAAGAGTGCGAGCATGTTCCCGAACGTCATCGTCACCGCCGCGATCACCCACAAGAGCAGCGGCACCAATGTCGTCTCGGCGTCGAACGGGAGCGTCGCCGGGGCAACCATGCCGAGCACGCGCACGAGTGCCACGAACCCCGCGATCTTCGGCACCACGGCCAGTTGCGCCACCACTCCGGCCGAGGCGCCCTCGTACACGTCCGGCGCGTAGAAGTGGAACGGCACCGCCGTAAGGCGGAACGCCAGTCCGGCGACCGTGAGCACCACCGCCACCACGCCGATGGGGTTCGTGCCGACTTGGTTCGCGGCGCGGAACGACTCCAGCACCGCGTGCAAGTTCGTGGACCCCGTGAGGCCGTAGAGGTAGCTAAAGCCGAACAGCATCACCGCGCTCGAGAGCACGCTGAGCAGGAAATACTTCACCGCCGCCTCTTGCTGCGAGCGGTTCCGCGCGGGCAGTGCCAGGAGCACGTAAGTCGGCACGCTCACCAGTTCGAGTGCTAGGAACAGCGAGATCAGGTCGTTCGCCCGCCCCACCAGACTCGCCCCGGCCGCGAGGACCAGTAGGCACGCCAGGTACTCCCCGGCCGTCTCGCGCGCCGCGTCGGCCCACGCCAGCCCCACCAGAAGGAGCGCCACGCCGAGCACGAACCAGCGCGTGAACGCCGCAATCCCACTCGGGTCGAACGGCAGCACCGAGAGCGCCTCGGGCGCGGCCAGCAGGTCGGCTTCCTGCCAGCCCAACGTCGCGCGGCTCGTCTCGTGCGTGGCCGCGAACGCGACGACCGTCGCACAGGCAATTCCCGCGACGGCGGCGAGGAACAGCGCCCCCCGGCCCGCGCGGAACGCGGCCATCAGAAACAGCACGCACGCCGCGCCGACCAGCACGGCCTCGGGCACGATGGCCCGGTACGCGCCCGCCAGAATCCCCGCATCGACGCTGTTCAGCACGCCCGCACCCCGTCCAGTTATCGTTCAGTCACTAGCGCCGCGGCGGCAGAGCCGATTCGTCCAGGTCCGGCGACACCGCCAGCGGCAGCCGCGCCCGGTAGCGCGCCAGGTTCAGGTGGTTGGTCAGTGTGGCCGAGTCGCCTTCCAAGACCGACAGCGCCGGCTGCGGGAACACACCGAGCACGACGCACAAGAGCACCGGCAGCCCGAACGCCACCCACTCGGCCGGGTCGAGGCCGCGCTTCGCCGGACTCGCCGCGTCCGCCGTTTCGGGGAGGCGGTGCGGCCCGAACAGGCTGCGCCGCAAGAGCGTCATCGTGTACCACGCGCTCAGGAAAATGCCCGACGCCGCGGCGATTGCGAGGCCGTAGCCGTTGCGCCGCACCACGCTCGGCTCGAACAGCCCCGCGAGCATCAGCATCTCGGAGACGAAGTTGTTCAGGAACGGCACGCCGATGCTCGCCAGGCACGCCAGCATCATCAGGAAGCTGAACGCCGGGGCGTGGCCCATCAGCCCGCCGTACTGCGCCGAATCGGTGGTGCGGTAGCGCCCCTGCAAGTAGCACAACAGCGCGAACATCGCCCCGGTCGAGAGGCCGTGGTTGACCATGTGCAGCGCGGCGCCCGAGAACCCCTCGCGCGTGCCGGTGAACAAGGCGATGACCAGGAACCCCAGGTGGCTGACGCTGCTGTAGGCCGTCACCATCTTGAGGTCGCGCTGGGCGAACGCGCACAGCGCCGCGTAGACGATCCCCGCCGCCCCCAGGGCGCCGAACACCGCCAGCCCGTACTCGAGTGCCGGGCCCGGCGCCAGCGGGATCACCACGCGCAGCACGCCGAACGTGCCGAGCTTCGCCAGCAGCGCGGAGAGCAGCATCGTCACCGGCAGGGGCGCCTCGTTGTACGCGGCCGGGAGCCAGGTGTGGAACGGCACGATCGGGATTTTCACCGCGAAGCCGCACATCATCAGGAAGAACAGCACCGCCTGGGTGCGCTCGTAGGTGCGGTTGGTCCTCGCCGCCTTAGCCGCGGCCAGGCGCGCCCCGGCGAGGTCGGCGCCCGCGCGCTCGGCGTCGGCCGCGGCCGTCGGGTCGTCGGGGGTCGCGGCGAGTCGGCCCCGCGCCGCGCGGTCCTGCGACTCGGCGTCGATCACCTCGGCAGCGCCCGCGCGGGCGCGCTCGGCGTAGTAGATCGACCAGATCGAGACGTTCTGCATCAGGCGCGGGATCGAGAACGTGATCGGCCCGGCCACTGGGTCGATTTTCAGCGCGTTCAGGCTGCGCGACGCCGCCAGCGCGATCTTGCCGCTGCCGTCCATGGGCGTCGGGTGCGTCAGCACCACCCCAATTAGCCCCGTGAGCGTGAACAGGCTTCCCAAGAGCGTGTACAGGAAGAACTTCCCCGCCGCCTCGCGCCGCCCGGCGCCGGTGCCCCAGCCGCCGATCAGGAAGAACGCGGGGATGAGCGTCAACTCGAAGAAGACGTAGAACAGCACCACGTCGAACGCCAGGAACGCCCCGACCACCGCGCCGGAAAGCGCGAATATCCAGGCGTAGTAGCCGCCCAGGCGCTCGGTGACGACGCGCGGCGAGGCGAACACCGCCACCAGCGTCATCACGCCGGTCAGCAGCACGAGCGTGAGGTTCAGCCCGTCGATGCCGACGTAGAACTGCACCGTCGGGCTGACCGGCTTGCCGACCAGGCCCTCCGGCGCCGGCCCGAGGCGCAGCAGCGCCCACGTGGTAGCGTGCCCCGGCAGGCCGATCTCCCCGAACCCGGCGTCGCCCGGCACCCCGTAGGGGCGGAACTCGCACGACTCCGAGGCGCGCCCGTCGAGCGCGGGGTAGGTCATCGCCGCGAGCGCCCCCATGAGCGCCAACTGCACCACCGCGAAGTTCATCGCCAGGCGCTTCACCAGCGCCGGGCGCCGGTTGCCCACGAGCGCGCAGAGGAGCGCAGCGGCGAACGGCGCGGCCAGCACCACGAGTACCAAAAGCTGCTGAACCGCCAGCACGTTATCGAGCACGAACCGCACCCCTCACCGAACACGACACACTACCGGCCCGAACGCACCACCACCACCGTGACGAATACCGCCAGCCCCAGCACCATCCCGAGCGCGTAGAACTGCACCAGCCCGTTCTGCAGCGGCCGCAGGATCGCCGCCCCGAAGCGCGGCGCGAAACTCATGAGGCGTGCCAGCCCGTCGAGGAACACATCAAATTGCCGCGACCCCGCCGCGAACCCCTCGGCCGGCCGCACGAACACGACTTTGTAGACTTCATCGACGTACAGTCGGTCACGCGCCACCCGCTGCACGGTGCGCAAGCCCGCCGGCACCCGCTCCGGCCCGCCGGCGCCGTAGAGTTGCCACGCCAGTAGCACGCCCAACAGGGCCACCGCCGAGCTGATGGCCGCGAGCGCGAAGTTGAAGTGCATCTCGCCGCCCTGCGCGTCGTGCCCGCCTTCAATTCCTGCATAAATATCACCCGACGCCAACCCGTCCGCCAGCATCAAACTGGGCGTGCGGGCCACGAAGCGGGCGAAGCCGTGCGTCGCCGGGTCGAGCAACAGCCCCACGATGAGTGCCCCAACCGCCAAAATGATCAGCGGCACGCGCATCATCGCCGGCGACTCGTGGGCGTGGTCGCCCGCCTCCGACGGCACGCGCAACTCGCCGTGGAACGTGAGGAAGTACGCGCGGAACGTGTAGAACGCCGTCAGCCCCGCCGTGAACAACGCCGTACCCAGGATGAGGAAGTACCACCCCCCGCGCGCCTTGCCCGACTCGCCGGCCAGTAGCAGGGAGTCGAGAACTTGGTCCTTACTCCAGAACCCGCTGAACAGCGGAATCCCGGCGAGCGCCAGTGCCCCGGCCAGGAACGTCCAGTGCGTGACGGGCATGAGCTTGCGCAAGCCACCGAAGCGCCGCATGTCGATCACGTCGCCCATCGCGTGCATCACCGAGCCGCTGCCGAGGAACAACAGCGCCTTGAAGAAAGCATGCGTCACCAAGTGGAGCAGCGCGGCCGTCACCGCGAGCGTCGGCGAGATCACCCCGCCGCACCCCAAGGCCATGAACATGAATCCCAACTGGCTCACGGTGGAGTACGCCAGCACGCGCTTGAGGTCGTTCTGCCCGAGCGCGATGAACCCCGCCACCAGTGCCGTTAGCCCCCCGATCGTCGCCACCGCCAGTTGCGCCGCCGGGGCGAGGGCGAAAATCGGGGCGCAGCGGGCCAGCAAATACACGCCGGCCGTCACCATCGTCGCGGCGTGAATGAGCGCCGAAACCGGCGTCGGCCCCTCCATCGCGTCGGGGAGCCACACGTACAGGGGCAACTGCGCCGACTTGCCGACCGCCCCGCAAAACAACAGCAGCGCCGCAATCGTCAACTCGGCGTGCGTCTCGGGGTGGGTGGCAAAATACTCGAACAGCCCCTCGAAGTCGGTGCGCCGCCCGCCGAGTTGCCACAAGTACATGATCCCCAGAATCATGCCCACGTCGCCGAGGCGCGTCACCAAAAACGCCTTGCGCGCCGCCTGCGCGGCGCTCGGCTTGGCGTAGTAGTAGCCCACCAGTAAATAGCTACAAACGCCGACGCCCTCCCACCCCGCAACCATCAGCAGAAAATTGGGCGCGAGTACGAGCAGCAGCATCGCAAACACGAACAGTGCCATTAACGCAAAGTAGCGCGCGAACCCAGCGTCGTGGCTCATGTAGCTCGCCGAGAACACCGCGATGAGCGTGCCGATGCCGGTGACGACCGCGAGCATGACCGCCGAGATCGGGTCCACGCGCAGGCCGTAATCGACGCTGAGCGACCCCGCGCGGAACCACGT
>CAXTPM010000397.1:0-5346 GCA_964245865.1 uncultured Fimbriiglobus sp.
TCCGGCCACCTGGCCCACCACTTGCGGATGATGGCTGGGTCGGTGCTGGCGCCGTGGGAGCCGTTGGGTAAGATTTTGATGTCGTGGCGCGGGTGCTTACCCGGCTTGCAGCCTGACTTGTTGCAGGTGCAGCCGAGGAAAGCGAACTCGGGGCCGGGTCCGACGCGCACCGAGTGCAGTGGAAAGACGCACCACCCGCGCGCGGCGAGGTCGAGGGCGGCGTCGAGCACGGGACTGGTGGGAGTGGTTCCTGCCATGGCGGTCGCAATCACAGGGCACCCCCGCCCGCGCCGGATTGGGACATGGCCGAGTTCGCGCCGCCGATGGCGCTCCGCACGATGGCTCGGTAGGCGTTCAGGTGCCGGGCGTCTTCCTTCTCGGCGGCGGTCTCGCGGTTGAACAACTCGATGTCGATGACTGATCGGACGCCCTCGTCCACGAGCTGCTGGAGCGCGGCGGGGGCAATGGCTTCGAGTTCGTAGACGTTCTCCCCGTGCGCCCCGACGAAGCGGTCCCGGCGCGAACTCTTGACTTTCGCCTGCATCTGCGGCACCAGCCCGAACCGGGTGACGTGCTCGGCGTTGAGCGCCAGCTTGACGACGCTCACTTGCTTGCCGAGTCCGAAGTCGTCGCGCATCGACCGCCCGAAGGCGTGGGGAATGTCCTCCCCCTCGGGGTCGTTGTCCGTGACGAACAGCGCGACCATCCTGCCCTTGCCGCTGGCCCTGAAGCGCTCGGCCATCTTCTGCCGGGGCGGAAGGCTACAGTAGCCCCGCGCGATCGTGTACGGGATGGAGTAGCGTGACGCCACCGGCCGGATGATGCTGGCGACGGTGTTCTTCTCGGCGACGAGTTCGACGTGCAGGGGCTGCGTGCGCATCCGGTCGCGGAAGTAGCCCTTGAGCAAGTTCTCCATCTCGCGGGCGACGAACGGGCCGACTCCGGGGTGTACATCCCAGTTCGTGACGGCGCGGGTCGGGTCGTCGATCGCCTCGAAGTCCACCTCGCCGGCGATGCGGGCGCGGGTCAGCAGTTCGCAGAGCGCCTTGTAGCTCTTGGCGTCGTTGCGGTAGCGCGAGTCGGGCTTGCCGGCGTGGATGAGGGGCGGTCGGTTCAGGAGCCGGTAGTGCACCTGGCGGTCGGACAGCGGCCAGTAGGCGCTGTTGTCCTCCAGCACCTTCCGGATGGCGGCGAGGAACGGGCGCTTTGCGGCGGTGATTTCCGCCCGTACCGACCGCTCGCGGAGGTAGACCGTCGGCACCTTCACGCGGGTCGCGGCGGCGCGGTGGGCCTCCAGCTCGGCGTAGGCGTCGTCGGGGCAGGTCAGGGCCACCTGCTCGTTGATGATCTCGTCGGCGCCCTTCACCCGCTGGATGTTGTGCCGGGCCAGGTGGGCCACGAAGTCCGGCCCGTCGGGGTCAATGTCCTCGCGGATCACCGGGACGTGGGTGAGGCCGGCGAGCTTGCACGCAGCGAAGCGTCGGTGCCCCGAAATGATTACCCCGCACCGGGTGGCGACGATCGGCTGCTTCAGGCCGTTCTCGCGGATGTCCTCTGCCAGCATCGCCAACGCGGCTGGGTCCGAGGTGCGGTAGAGCAAGTCGTTCTTGGGCGAGGGGCGCAGCTCCGTAAGCGGCACCACCTCGTAGGCCAGCGGGCCTCCCTTGGCGTTGCCGCGCGGCGGCAGGGCGTGTACAGTTCGCATGTCGCTCAATCTCACAGGAAGGTTGACCGGCGAAGTTCGCGGCGGGCCGGCGGGGTAGTAGCCGCCGGCCCGCTCTCGTTGGTAGCCGCCGGCACTGGACCGGCGAGCGGTCGCCGATTTTGCGGCGCGGCGAATGCTGATTTCATGGCGTTCTGCGGCGCGGTCTCTGACCGCAAAACCGCTTGTTTCCAGGCCAAACCGACTGGATTCAGTTCGTTGCGGCGCCGCAGAATGGCACTGCTGACTTTGACGACTTTCTTGATTCCTGACAGTTTCGCGCTAATCGTGCCGATAGTTACTCCTGCCACGAGTTGCTACGTCTTGGCACGAGTTGCACGACTTCGTCGGGGTCGGTTCTCTCACGAGGGCTTCGCCGTGGGATCAAGAAGCCTGTCGAGGTCTTCCGTGCGGATCAGCCGCACGCGGTCGATGGTCACGAAGGGCAGCCGGCCGTCTGACATCAACTGGTACAACTTCGAGCGCTGCATGCCGATGTAGCGAGTGGCTGCGCCGACGCGCATGGCTTTGGGCGCGGGTTCGCCTCGGCCCGCGGGGGCGGGCTGCTGGGCGGCGGTCGTCATCTGAGTGAACTCCGTGAAGGGGCGCCCCCGTGTGGCACCGTCAAGCCACGGGCGTCCGCGATAGTGTGCTTCCGTCCCTTCGGCAGTCTGAGTGCGTCGCCTTTGGCGAATCGGCCGGTTATCCGGTTATTAGCGCCAGAACTGGGCCTGCGTCCACTAGCTTCTGGACGGGCGCCTAGTAGACGGGCGACTCGCACCATTGCCAGGTCGCCTTGGCCGGTGAGCCGGCGTGAGCGTGGTCGAGTTCGCGGCACTCCAACACCTCGGCGTCCTCGTCCGCCTGAAACTTGACTTGCCAGAAGTGTTCGAGCACGTCGGCGAACTCCGAGGCGACCCGCGCCGGGTCGGCCTTCGCTCGGGCCAGGAGCGCGGCGGTCGCGGCGTGGTGGTGGTCGAGGATCGCCGTGCCGTCGCCCCGCTGGTGGCGCCAGTCGTCTTTGGCGCGCCATGCGCAGTTGAGTTCGGGCAGCTCGAACGGCCCGCTCATGTCGCAGTGGGGGCACCCGCGGTTCACTTCGCTGACCTCGGGGGTCATCGCTTCGCTCCTTGGAGTTTGCCGGCCGTGGCGGCTTGGGCGGCGGCCCGAGCCTTCTTCAGTTCCGCACGGCTTGCGCGTTCGGCTTCGATCGCCTTGCCGTGGGCGCGCTCGGCGGCCCCGACGGCTTCGTTACACCCGCCCAGTTTCGCTTGGCCCAGCGCCTCGGCGGCGCGGGCAAGCTGGCGCTCGTCCAGCTCGTGCAGCGCGTCCAGGAGGGAGATGCTGACATCGAACGCCCGGTGCTCGGCGGCGCGGTAGACCGCCTCGGCGCGGGCCACCCTGGCGACCGCGGCATCGGACTCGCGCCTGGCGACTTCGAGTTCGGCGGCGGCGAGCCGCAGCGCGTCCTCGCGCGCCTCGTTCGCGGCTTGGAACTGCTCGATGAACCGTTCGAGCGCGGCGGGGGTGCCCGGCGGGATGTTGGGGCGTTCGGTCATGGGCGTGTGTTCCTGGGGTTGGTGGTCGGTCGGGGTTGAATTAAGGTGGCTACTCGGCCTTGGCGGCAGCCGTCTCGCGCCGCGACTCGACCCACGCGCAGATGTCGTCGTAATTGAACCGCGTGTACCGCCCCATGGGCACGGGCTTGGGGAAGTCGGCGTGCTGCTTGGGCAGCCGCATCGCCTGGCGGGCGCTCATGCCGAGCAGGCCGGCCACCTGCGGCCAGTTGACCAGCAGGGGCTTGGCGGCGGTCGTCGGGGCGGTCATGGGGTTCTCCGTGTCGGGCGAGGGATCACACCCCCTAGTACGGGGGGCGCGTGTCCGGGGGCGGCGTCGTGTCACCAGCGGCGCGTGACGCCGCTACCCCCTAGTACGGGCGCACCGTGTCCGGTCGTCGGTTAGTCAACGGCGCATCCGTCCCAATTTGGAACAGATGGCCGAGGCCCACGCGGCGCGAAACGGGTGTGGTGCCGGGGGCGCCGCGTTCGAGCGCTCCGGGGCTTCTGTTGCTCGGGTCCGCCGGCACTAGCCGCTGGTCATGTGCTGATGAGCCAGGTCCATCAGCCACCCGGCGACTTTCCAGACGACGACGCCTCGAACCGACTGCCACAGCCACGAGCCGTTTCGCGCCGGGACTGCCGGACGCGGTCGCCGGGGTTTGTACTTGTGCTTTCTGGCCATCGGGCTTGCCCTCCTATTGCGCTGCCGCGGTGCGGGGGCCAGTGTGGCCGCTCCGGAAAGCCGCCATTCAACGCATGCCTTTCTATCCGGCTCGGCGGGGTCATTCCGTCAACCTCCCGTCCGACAGATTCGCCCCGGCGCCCGGTCGACATCAGCGGGGGAATTGAGGCGCGACGACGCGGCGGGGCGGTGCACTCCGCTCCGGCCGGGCGCGGGACATAAGCGACTTGGGATCGTCGTCGGCCCGAGAGCGGGGCCGCGCAGAAGTGATGCGCGAACGGGGGTGCCGCGGCCGCGCCCGGCGGAATTGAGACATGGCCCAATTCGTCACCGGTGCCGGCCACGGGGGGCAAGTCTTGGACTTCCCGGCGGTCTTGGCGCTGGTCCGCCGGCGGAATTGGGCCATGGCCCAATTCCGCCGGCGCGCGGCCGGTCGAACAACTCAGTCGGCGTGGGGCGCCGCGCCCTCGGACGAGCTGCGGGCGCGCTTCCCGCGGGCCGGCTTAGCCTCCTGAGCCGGCGGTTCGGCGGGCTTCGGCTTGGGCGCGCGGCCGGTCCCCTTCTTGGCGCGGGAACCCTGGGGCATCATCCCGACCGGCACCGCCGTCGCCGGGCCGAGCTTGCCGGCGTGGAGCGCGGCCAGCACCTCGATGACGAACGCCCTCGACCGGCCCCCCATCGCCTCGCCGGCGGCATCGAGCGCCGCGACGGTGGCCGGCAGTAGTCTCACGCCGATGTTCACGCGCTTGCCGTCTTCTTCGGTCACGTCTCGCCCATCCCGGACTCTGGTGTTCGGACACTACGCTAGCATACAGCGCAAAGAATCTTCCGGCAAGACCATTGACACTACGCTAGCGTAGTGTATGATACTGGCATGGGGGGACGGACTCCCCGGCGCCCGAACCGGAGACGACGATGACCACGACGACCTGCCTGACCCTGACCGGCCTGAAGATCGCCGCCAAGGACCCGAGCTTCTTCCCGCTGTTCTCGAAGAACGCCAAGCTCGCGGCCTGCACGGCCCAGCTCGACAAGCTGACCGACGCCCACACCGCCTTCAAGACCTTCGCCGAGTTCGCCGCGGCCATGAAGGGTGGGTACACGCCGACGATTTACCCGACCTGCCGCCGCAAGCGGGCCCTCATCCGGGCCGTCCGGGCACTCGGCTACCGGGTGTGGACCGGCTCGAACACCGGCTACGGCGGCTAGCCCGCAGTCAACCCCCGCCCCCGACCGCTGTGGCCGGGGGCACTTCCCTCACCCCGACCTTGGAGCCTGCCGTGTTGACCATGATTACCGATGCCGAAGTCGAACGGCAGTTGCACGACGCCTTCGCTGCGCTTGCCGCCCGCACGGGCAGGGACCGCGTCGGACTGACAGATTTGCGGCGTGAGCTGGCCCAT
>CAXTPM010000398.1:0-5335 GCA_964245865.1 uncultured Fimbriiglobus sp.
GTTGCGACCGGCGCGTGACGAACCACAGGAAGCGGTTACCGAACCCGTTGGCGGCTTCGACTTCGCAGAGGTGCTTCTTCAACTCGGCCTCGGTGATGTGGCCCACGACCGAGACGTGCGCGCCGGTGGCCCGCGTCGGCGGGTTCTTGGTGAGCGTGCGCAGTTCGCCCGACTCCCACGCCTGGCGGAGGACCACCGAGAGCGTGTTGCCCGTGCGCTCCGACTGCTTCGGGACGCTCACGAACTCCGGCTCCAGGAACAGCGCCCGCTTGTCGGGCTCGCCCTCGTCGGCGGCCACGGCTCCGTGGCGGCCGACCTTGCCCTCCTCGCGCACGGCCTCGCGCTTCTCCACCGGGTCGCGCACGAAGTGGATCAGCCCCTCCCCGGAACTCAGTCCCGTGGCCACCCGGCCGGAGAGGAAAACGTCGTCCACGCCCACGAACGCAGCCCGCGCCTCGGCGAACGACGTGCCCTTGCGTCCGCCAGAGGTGTCGCCGACGACCAAAAACTCGTTGGTGTGGTGGCGGGTCGAACCGACCTATGCATGCGGCGACCGCCCGGCGGCGGCGCCGAACAGCAACAGCGACTGCGCTAGGATGGCGCCGGGGTCGGCCTCGGTGAAGGGGGCGACGAGCCGCGCGTAGTGCCCCAGCGGGCCGATGAACGCGGCGTCGTCAAGCGTCGCCGGCCACGGCCGATCCTCGCGCGGCTCGACGGGAGTGGCGAGTTCCGCCGACGGGTCGGGCGGCTGCGGCTGTGCGGCGAACACCGCATCTAGCTCGGCTTTGAGGTCGGCGTCGGTCGCGCCCGGTCGAGCCGCCACCCAGTTGGCGATGTCGCCCTTCTCAGGCAGATCCGGCAGTTCGACCACCCGCGCCACGGCTGGCGGGTCAAGCGTGGCTAGCGTCGCGGCGACCTGCGAGGCGTACTTGCGGCCGGCCACGTCGGCGTCGGGCAAGATCACGACCGACTTGCCCGCCAGCGGCGACCAATCGGTGAGGTGCGGCGCGGCCGCCCCGCCCGCCGAAGTCGTGGCGGGGAACCCGAGACGCGCGGCGATGTCGGCGCACTTCTCGCCCTCGGTCACGACAACGGACTCGGCGCCCGCGAGGTCCGGTAGGCGGTAGAGCGGCCGGGGGCGGGGCATCGCCTCGACGCGCCAGCCATCTTTGTGGCGCGAGACGGGGCGTATCTCCTTGCGGCCGTCGCGGTCCCAGCGCGCCACCAGCCCGACCGGCTCGCCCGCCGCGTCGGCGTAGGTCCAAGTCTTCGGGTCCGGCCCCAGCTTCTTGGAAAGCGACGCCACGGCCTCGTCCGCCGTCCGGTGGGCTCTCGTAGCCGGCTTACTCGGTCGGGCGCGGCTGGCAGGGGCGCTCGGCACCAAATCGGCCTCCGTGAGGCCGAGGGCGGCGAGTACGGCGGGAGGCTCACACCCGGTGTGACAGCAAACCCGCGCTCCGCCGTCGTCTGTTTCCCAAACACTAAGGCTTGGGTTGTGGTCGTCGTGGGCTGGGCAGGGGGCCGAGTGGCCCGACCCGGAGGGCCGCGCGTCCGGCAAACGGGCGAGTACAATTTCGAGCGGGCGTGCGCCGGCCTTCACGCCTGCGGCGTGGGCTGGTAAACTGGTCATGTCGAAGGCTCCGGCGCGGCGGGCCGGCGCGACTCTGGCTAAGGGGGCGCCGGCCCGCCGCGTTGATGATGAGGAGGTCTAGGCAGGGTTGGCGGGGCAGCCGGCGGCCACCCAGCGGCGGACTTCGGCCGCGACGAACCGGACGCTGCGGCCGATCGTGACGCGGCCGGGCGGGGGGTTGCGGTACACGGACTTCTCGGAGACTCGCAGGAGTTCCGCCACTTCGGCGTACGTCAAGAGTTCGGCGTCGAGCGCGGCGCGCTTCTCGACGGCGGTTAGCAAGGTGGACACGGTGCGACTCCTGGGGCGCGGGGCGGGCACGAGCGCCCGCCTGCCGACAGGGGCAGTATCGCCGGGAAAGGGTGTTTATCGGCCCCCGAACGGTGCGCACCGTTTCGCGCTTATCCCGTGGCGCGCAGGGACCGGGCCGACTCCGCCCCCTCGGCCGTGAGCCAGACCCCGCCGTCGCGGCATGCGCGGCTCGCCAAGAGTCCCATCCGCACCAGCGCGGCGACCGGACGCTTGAAACTCTTCGCAACGCCGCGCGGTCCGTCCACAAGAGAAGTCAGTCGCGCCGTCGTGATCCGGCTGGCACTTTCGGTCGCCCCTTCGTCCAGTAGCGAGTCGAGGATTGCGACCTGCCGCTCGGTCAAGTCTGTGCCGGGCACGACCGGGTTGCTCGGCGGGGTCGGCGCCCATGCGGCGGCCCGCTGTGCGTGTAATGCTGTCCTCAGCAGAGCGGTTCGCACGGAGTCGTTCGGCCCGACCTCGGCCGCCATCGCCTCCAAGTCGTCGCGGCCGAACCCCATGCGTTCTAGTTCGCGGCGCAGCGCATCGGCGCGGGTATGGGCGTGTCGCGCGACCAGTTCGTCCCTGGCGTCCTGGGCGATCCTGCGCAGAGTGTCAAGCACCGACTCCCCCAACAATGACCCCAGCGCCAGGGCGCGCGCCAAGACCTCTCGGCCGCAGCCGCTCCCCTGGAGTTCTTCGGGGTTTTCATAATCTGCGCGCCGGGTCGGACCACTGGTCGCCCTGCGGCTGCTGGGGGAGGTCCAGCCCAGATGTGCGTGCGGTACGCCGGGTGACCCTGCGGCCCCCTGCGTGGGCGCGGCGGGAAGTCCGCAGTGACTTAAGGCACACCGTGGCCGCTCGGACTCGACGGTCACGCGCCGCGCGAGCCAGTTCATGAGGCCGTTGCGGTCGAGGAGTTCCGCGATCCGATCTTCGGCCGCGTCGGCGTCGCCCCCCGGCGCGCACTCGGGCTCGGGAAACAGCCGGGCGATCGAGAAGTCGGCGGCGCTTGCCGCGAGGAGAGTGCGGTGCCGGAAGACGATCGATTGCAACTGCTCGCGCCGCGACGGGACGCTGGCCGCATCCGGGGGGAACTCCTCAAGCCCTCCCGCCCGCGCCGCGCCGCGCGTCAGCCCCTCGACTTCGGCGGCCTGACTCACTTCGCCAGAACGCCCCGACGCCGCAGGCCGCGCGCGGTCCTTGGCGGAGCCCCGCGCTGTGGCCTGGGTCACTGCGGCTGGCGCGGCCACCGCAGCGGGCTCGTCCCGGAGTCGTTCCTGTGCAACGCGCCCCTTCTTGTTCGCCCTGCGGGCCTTCTCGCGGGTGCGCCTGGGTCCACTCGCGGACGCTTCGACGACGGGTACTGTCGGCCCGAGTTTGTCGTCGAACTCGGAGGGCGCCGGCGGCGCGGGGCGGCGGGGCGTTGAATCTTGGTGCGTCATGGTGCGACTCGTGGTTCTGCGCGTCGGGTTGGACCGGGGCGGCCCCTGTAGGACTGCGGCGGTCAATACGGCCCGCGACTGTACAGAACCACCTACCGCCGGTCAACTTCGCCGCAAGGGCATGCACGGTTAAGACTCTGCACGGCGGCCTGAAAATCACATTTTGATTTATTGATCGAGGCGAACGGTGTGGGCGCAAGATTAATTTTGAAGAGTTCCGCAGTTGCGCCCTGCGAGAGTGTGATGGGGTGCGGCGAGGTAGGGGCGCACGGCATCGCGTGCCATGCCGAGTTTGGCCTCGGCCCGGCTCGCCCCAGAGCCCAGCGGTGTCACCCCGGCCGGACGAAAGTGTGGATCGCCTGGCCGATGTAGTTGAGTTGCGACCGTGCCAGGCGCGCCTGGGACTTCTCGCCCTCAGTGTGCTACTCCGACCCCCAGTGGAAGCTATCCGCTGCCCAGGACTGGTCGGCCAGGCCGCAGCGGCCGAGTTCGGTTATGCCCGCCTCGTCGGTCGCCCGGTGCTCGAAACCCGGCAATAGACCGGCAGCACCGAGCCGCCGTCGGACCACACGGCGGTGACCAGGCTGATGCCGCGCACCACCGCCCCGTGCCTTCCCGAACAGTGCGGACTCACTAAGTCGATTTCGTGGGCGTAGGGCTTGTCGGGCGTGCTGTCGTCCACGATGAGCGCGCCCTCGGGGCGCAGGAGCCGCCCCACCTCGGCCCAGAACACCTCGCGGTCGGGTTCGAGACGGGCGAGCAGGCGTGCGAACGCGTCGTGCGCGGAGGCGCCGAACCGGGCGGACTGGACCCGCGCGGCCTCCACCGCCGAGTACGCCAAGGGGGGCCATCAGGAACTGCACGGAGTCCTCGGCGGCCGCGCGGGGCGTGTTTATGCGGGTCAAGATACCCGCCTGACGCCGAGGCGCAATCCCACGCGACCTCCCACTGCGTAAGCCACAATGTTCCCAAAAACCACTTTTAAGACTTAGCGAGCCATACTCGGTCGGTAAGGCCACGGCGCGTTCCCGCGACGGCGAAGCGGCGATCGAAGTGCGTTGCCTCATTGATGCCGTGCTAGGTCGAGTTGGTGAGACCGGACCCGTCACTGCCGTCACCCCGCAACCCGCTGTTCCTTGCCCGCATCGTCTTCACTCGCCCGCGCCGGGAGGGTATCGACACGGCGGCCGTGAAGAAACGCGTCGGCGAAAGGCGCAGACTCGCCGAACTCAAGGAGCACCCGCGTCGGGCCGAGATGTTCGGCGGCGGCGGCGGCCCGGAGTTGGAAGCGCTCGCCGAACGCGTGGGCAGGCACGGGCAGCGCGACGCGGTCGAGGCCGCCTCGGACGGAACCGTCATCGCCGGCTACCAGCGCGTCCGGGCGGCCAAGTCGCTCGGCTGGAAAAAAATCGACGTGGTGATCCGCCGCGACCTCGAAGCCGAGGGGCCCGGCGCCGTCGAGCGGCCCCTCGCCGAGGACGACTTCGCGCGGCGCAGGCGCGGCCTGCCGGCAAGGGTGCGGCACGTCAGGCGGCTCGTCGTGCCGGCGCTTGCCGCACGTTCTGGGCGCCGTACCCACGCGGCCCCGCCTGCCGCCGGGCAGTGAGCTCCCGGCGTGATGGATAACGGGCGCGCAGCCACGCACCTGCCCGCCAGAACAGGTACGCACACTGCACTGACTCAAAACATGGATTTTGGTTTTTGCCGGTCTACTTTCACGGCTTCACGCACTTGATGGTCTCCTCCGGCGACCCTCGCGGAGGCCCCGGACCTCGTCCGCCCTCGACCGGTTGGGGGTCTACCGCCCCCCCTGCCCCCGCGGCTCACGCCGGCCCGCCCTCCCCCTCGGCCTCGCGGAACTGGCGCCGGACGCCGCGGCCCGGTTTGCGGCCCCTGAGCTCGGCCGTGACGGCCGCGTGGAGCCTGGCGACCGCGTCGCCCGCTTCGAGCGCCAGGCGCCCGACCTCGGCCG
>CAXTPM010000399.1:0-5326 GCA_964245865.1 uncultured Fimbriiglobus sp.
GCCGACCGAACCCGAATGACGACGAGAGGACCGAGCGATGACCGCGCCCCCTGCAACCCTGGGCACCCGGCCGCGCGCCGAAGTGCCGGCGGGCGACACCTGGGACTTGACGCAACTGTTCGCCACCGACGCGGCCTGGGAGGCGGCGTTCGGCGCCTGGGAGGCCCGCGTCGGCGAGTACGCGCACTTCAAGGGAACCCTGACGAACGGGGCGTCGGCGCTGCGGGCGGCGCTGGAGTTCGACACGGCCTTCGACCGCGCGGGCGACGCACTCGGCACCTATGCGTTCCTAAAGACCTCCGAGGACGTGGCCGACTCGAAGGCGCAGGCGATGAAGGGGCGGTACATCGGCGTGGCCGCGCGCGCCGCCGAGGCCGCGAGCTTCCTGCGCCCGGAACTGTTGGCCCTCGACCCCGCGCTGTTCGCCGGGTACCTGGCGGACGCCCAACTGGCGCCCTACAAGCTCGCACTCGCACGATTGGAGCGCTACCGGCCGCACACACTCAGCGCGGCCGAGGAGCGATTACTAGCGCTGCAGAGCGAGTCGGCCCAAACCGCACACCAGGTGTTCGACCAGCTCACCGACGCGGACCTGACGTTCGGCAAAATCGACCTGGCGCCGGGGCAAACCATCGACCTCACGCACGGCTCGTACATGCTGTGCCTGGAGAGCGAAGACCGCGCGGTGCGCAAGCAAGCCTTCCACCAGTATTACGAATCGTTCGCGGCCCACGCCAACACCCTCGCAGCGTGCTTGGCCGGGAGCGTGAAGCAAGATATCTTCGCCGCGCGGGCGCGCAACTACCCGAGCGCGCGGGCGGCGGCGCTGTTCCCCGACTTGGTGCCCGAATCGGTGTACGACAACCTCGTGCACGCGGTGCGCAAGAACCTCCCGGCCGTGCACCGCTACTACGCGCTGCGCCGCAAAGTGATGAAGCTACCCGATATTCATTTCTATGATGTGTACCTGCCGATGGTACAGGGTGTCCGCAAACAGGCCACTTGGGACGAGGGCGTTGAATTAGTGCTCGACGCGCTGAAACCCCTTGGCGGCGGCTACAACTCCGAACTCGCACGGGGTTTGCGCGGCCGGTGGTGCGACCGCTACGAGAACAAGGGCAAGCACTCGGGTGCGTTTAGTTCCGGCTGCTACGACAGCGAGCCGTACATTTTGATGAACTACCAACCCGGCGTGTTCGACCACGTGTACACGCTCGCGCACGAGGCCGGGCACTCGATGCACACACTGCTCTCCAAACAGCAGCCGTACCAATACTCGCAGTACACTATTTTCGTCGCCGAGGTGGCCAGCACGTTCAACGAGCAATTGCTCGGCCGGCACCTGATGCGCAATGCGTCGAGTGACCTGGAGCGCGCGTACTTCCTCAACCGCGAACTCGACGACATCCGCCGCACCATCGTCCGCCAGACGATGTTTGCTGAGTTCGAGAGTATCACGCACCGCCTCGCCGAGGCGAACGAGCCGCTGACGCTGGAGCGGCTGCGCGGCGAGTACCAACAACTACTCGACGCGTACTTCGGCCCGGACTTCGCGCTCGACCCCGAACTCAGTTTAGAGTGTCTACGCATCCCGCACTTCTACCGCGCGTTCTACGTGTACAAGTACGCCACCGGCCTCTCGGCCGCAATCACACTCGCCGACCGGGTGCAGGGCGGAGGCGAGCGCGAGTTGGGCGAGTACCTGCACTTCTTGCGGAGCGGCAGTAGCCGCGACCCCTTGGAGCTGCTGCGCGGGGCGGGCGTGGATTTGACCACGCCGGAGCCGATCGACCGCGCCTTGGAGCGCTTCGGCCGGCTGGTCGGGGAGTTGGAGATGCTAGTGGGCTAAAGGAGAAGAATGTTTTGCCGCAGAGGCGCGGAGGTAACACAGAGGATAAGAACAGGAGATGTGTTTCGGAAACATACTCTTTCCCGGTTCTCTTCTGTGTTACCTCCGCGCCTCTGCGGCAAAACATTCTTCTCTTATTTCAAAAGCTCCCCCGCCAGGCTGCGCAAGAACGGCTCGGCGTCCGAGACGATCCCCACCGTCTGCGTGGTGCCCCGGTCCATCAGTTTCGTGACGGTGGCGGGGTTGATGTCGATGCACGCGAGTTTCACCCACGCCGGCAGCAGGTTCCCCACGGCCACGCTGTGTAGGGTGCTCGCCACCATCAGGCAGAAGCCGACTTGGGGCACCAGGGCGCGCATCTGATTTTGCGCCCTCAGGATGTCGGTCTCGACTTCGGGCAGCGGGCCGTCGTCGCGGATGCTGCCGGCGAGCACGTAAGGGATGTTTCGCCGCACGCACTCGGCCATCACGCCGCTGGTGAGTTTGCCGGCCTCGACGGCCTGTCGGATGCCCCCCAGGCGGCGAATCGTGTTGATGGTGCGCAGGTGGTGCTCGTGCCCCTCATCCGTGGGTAGTCCGTGGTCGAAGCTCACGCCGAGACTGGTGCCGTAGAAGGCTTGTTCGATGTCGTGCGTGGCGAAGGCGTTGCCGGTGAACAGGATGTCGAGATAGCCGTGGCGGATGAGGTCGAGTACGAGTTCGCCCGCGCCGGTGTGGATCACCGCCGGGCCGAGCACCGCGAGCATCTTCTCGCCACGCTCGCGGCAACTCCGCATCGCCTTGGCGATCTCGCGCACCGTCACCGCCTTGGGGCGCTCGCTCGACACCGGGCTAGCCATGAACTCGAAGAGCGCCTGCTTGCGAATCTCGGCCTCGGGGGGGAAGACTCGGGTGCCCGTGCGCCCCACCACCACGCGCTCGCCGGCCCGCACCTCAGTCATCGGCACGCAGCGAGCCGCCCCCTCGGGGTCCACCGTCACGCCGCAGTCCATCTCTTGGTGGGCGACCGGCACCCACGCGCCGCCGACGCGCACCTGGGTGCGGAAGTTCGTCGAGCAGTAGAAACCCTCGGGGAACGCCCCGGCCACGTCGGCCACCGCCAGCGTGCAGTCGGTGGGGTTGGTCGGCACCGCGCCGTGGGGGTGAATCTCGGCGAGGATGCCTTCCAGGGTACTTGCGTCGGGGGCGCGCACCTCAATGCGGGCGTAACTCGCGTCGTCCTGGCGCGTGCCGATCTTGAACTGCTCGATGTGGTACTCGCCGCCTCGCGTCAGGATCGCGTCGAGGACTTTGGGCAGCAGCAGACTATCGACGATGTGCCCGGCCATCTCGACCTGCTCGACCGCGCCGCCTCCGCCCCCCGCGACAGTGGGGCGCACGGCTAGTTCCGCTCGCTAAGGGTGCGGCTGAACACGAACCCCTTGTCGCCGAACACGAGCAGGAACAGCCCGATGCTCACGGTCACGCCCGAAATCGCCAGGGGGATCAAGAAG
The DNA here is from genome assembly GCA_964245865.1 of uncultured Fimbriiglobus sp. Taxonomy (GTDB): domain Bacteria; phylum Planctomycetota; class Planctomycetia; order Gemmatales; family Gemmataceae; genus Fimbriiglobus. The sequence goes on from CAXTPM010000399.1 coordinate 3,343, forward strand.
TTATTGGCGGTGCGGCGCCCGGCGGCGGTGAGGCCCGCGTCGCCCTGGGTGCCGCCGTTGTAGATCATCCACATCACGCCGCAGTAGGTCATAATCGCCGCGCCCACAAGCATCACCGCCACGCCGGTCACTCGCATGTCCGCTCCTTCGCCGTAAATCTTGTCGTCAGTCTAGTGCCGTTGACCGCAAACGGCCAGCGAATGCCACGCCGCACGCCGCCGGAGCCGGCCGGGAAAACAGGCGCCCCGCCGGTGCCGCCCCCCGCTCGAAAGCGAGGAAGCAGCACAGACGGGACGTGCGGGATGGGTCGGTTGGACTTGAGGGGGAGATGGCGGGGGGGAGTGAGTAAGCTGTGCGAAATAATATCAATGCACCCACCGTGCCAAAGGCCATCCAATTCTCGGCGCGGCGTAGAAAGGCCGGCCGGGAGGCGGACGGCGCCCGAGGCGGCACCCCAAGTTCTGAAGCACGGGCGCGCCGGGTCGGTTCGGCTTCCCAAGAGTTGGAAGTCGGCTGCCCAATCGCCACGCCGGGGCGAAAGCGGGGATTGTAGCTGCGCTTTCGGTCGATTGGCATAACGGGTGCATGACAATCCGCCACGACTCGGATGAACCGGGTCAGGCGCCCCCAGGCTCGCGCTTACGGGGCGCCCATCCAATAGCAGCGTTCGAGGTTGACACCCATGCCGGATAGCACCCGCGACCAAGTGAAGAGCGGCATCGACTACGCCGCCAGCCAAGCCAAAAAAGCCACCGACAGCGTGGCGAACACCGCCCAGCACGCCGGGAACCAGGGCCAGCATGCCGCCAACCAGGCTGGCCAGCAGGCCAGCAACCTCGGCCACCAGGCCCAAGGCGCCGCGCAGAACGTCGCCAACAAAGCCCAGGGTGTGGCCGAACAGGTCCGCGACCAGGCCGGGAACCTGATCGACCAGGCCAAAGACGCGATCAAGCCCGCGCTGCGTACCGCGTCGAACTACGCCGACCAGGCTCAAGACAAGGCGTCGGAGTTGTACCACGACGCCCGCGACGCAGCGGTGCAGTACGGGGATCAGGCCCAGCGCTACGTCGGCGACGCCTACGACGCCGTCGAGCACAAGGCCAGCGACTTCAACCGCGAACTGACCACGCTCATCAAGAACCACCCCGTGCCCGCGCTCCTGATCGGCTTCGGCGTCGGCCTCTTGATGGGCCGCGCCCTCAAGAGCTAGTTGAGTTCGGCTGAATCGCGGCGATTCGATCATTGCGGCCCCGACGGCGATTGCCCTCGGGGCCGCCCGCGTTTGAGTGCCCACGGACCCGCCGCTACAGAACCCCTTCCGATTTTGCCGCCCGCCCCCTAGTCGCCGCTCGCTTTGCCCCGTAAAGTGAACGGCGAAGTCCCTTCCCGCGCACTCTGGGTGCTGCCGTGCTGCACCGGCTCGCCGCGATCCTCGCCCCGCACCTCGCTGCCATCGACGCGGCCCTCGCCGGCGCCGTCGAGGCCCACTGCGCCGCCGCGCCGCCGGCCCTTACCGAAGCGATTCGCTACAGTCTGCTGGCCCCCGGCAAGCGCCTGCGTCCGGCTCTGGCGGTGATGGCGTGCGAGGCGGTCGGCGGCGATCCCGCGAATGCACTCCCGGCGGCGGTGGCGGTCGAGATGGTGCACACCTACAGCCTGATCCACGACGACCTGCGCCGCGGCCGGCCGACTTGCCACCGCCGGTTCGGCGAGGCGCTGGCGATCCTGGCCGGGGATGCGCTACTGACGCTCGCCTTCGAGGTACTCGCGTCGAGTTACCCCGCCCCGCTCGCGGCGGTTACGTGCCTGGAGTTAGCGCGGGGCGCCGGCGCCTCGGGAATGGTCGGCGGGCAGGTGCTCGACCTCGCGGCCGAGGGGCGCTTCCCCGGTTCGGCGGTGCCGGTGACTGCGACCGCCCCCACCGAGATCTACACCGGGAAGACGGGTGCGTTGTTCCGCGCGGCCCTCCGCATGGGCGGGCTGG
>CAXTPM010000400.1:0-5324 GCA_964245865.1 uncultured Fimbriiglobus sp.
TTGAACCGTTAACCCGAACGCCGTCGTGATCGCCAAGGTAGTCGAGTCGAGCCTCGCACGCGACTGAAGGACTAGCACGCTTTGCGGGGTTTAACGAATCGAAGCGAGTTCCGGTGGGCGCGTCCTATGGGTTCGAGGACGCCACCGGCGGGGTCAGGCTGAGGCCCGCCGGGCAAGACGCGAAGCGGCTGGAGCCGAACACCGTCACCCTGATGATCGGCGAAGACATCGTCCAGAAGACGGTCGGGGTGTACCTCACCGACGCGGCCACGGGCGCGGAACTGGCCCCCCCGCTGACGCTCGAAGTCGCCATCTCGTTCTAGGAGTGTGCCGTGGCCCAACTCGACGCGCTCGACGCGAAGGCCGTCGCCGCATTCGCGGGCAAGGTCGTCCGCAAGGACCTGGTGCGCAAGGTCAAGGTCGGGGCCAACGTCCCGGTCTTCGTGCTGGAGTACCTCCTCGGGAAGTACTGCGCCACCGACGACCCCGTGGCCATCGACGCCGGGATGCGGGTGGTGAACGCCACCCTGTCGGCGAACTTCGTGCGGCCCGACGAGGCGAACAAGGCCCAGTCGATGGTCAAGGACAGGGGCCGGCACACCTTCATCGACAAGGTGCAGGTCCGCTACCTCGCCGACGACGACAAGCACTGGGCGGAGCTCAAGAACTTCGGCAGCAAGTTCGTCCACGTCCCCGAGCACTACCTGCGGGAGTTCGACCGCCTGCTGACGGGCGGCGTCTGGGCGCAGGTGGACATCCGGCACCAGTACGACGAGGAGGCGTCGGGCAAGCGGAGCCCCTTCTGGGTCGAGGGGCTCAAGCCGATCCAGCTCGCCACGTTCGACCTCGGCGAGTACCGCGAGTGCCGCCGGCAGTTCACGACCGAGGAGTGGATCGACCTGCTCCTGCGGACCGTCGGCCTCGAGCCGCCGCACTTGAGCCGCCGCCAGAAGCTGCACTACCTGGCCCGGCTGATCCCGCTCGCGGAGGCCAACTACAACCTGGTGGAACTCGGCCCGCGCGAGACCGGCAAGAGCTACGGCTACCAGGAGCTCTCGCCCTACACGATCCTGCTGACCGGCCCGACGACGGTGGCGAACCTGTTTTACAACATGGCCTCAGGGAAGATGGGGCTGGTCGGCATCTGGGACGCGATCGGCTTCGACGAGGTGGCCGACCTCCAGAAGATGCCCAAGGAGGTCGTGACGACGCTCAAGACCTACTGCGAGTCGGGCACATTCGCGCGGGGCAAGGACTCGCTCTCGGGCATGGCGTCGGTCACCCTGTTCGGCAACACCAACCAGCCGGTCGAGGCGATGGTGCGGTCGAGCCACCTGTTCATGCCGCTGCCGGAGGTCATCCGCGAGGACATGGCGTTCCTCGACCGCATCCACTTCTACGTCCCCGGCTGGGAGATGCCGAAGATGAGGGTGGACTTCTTCACCGACCACTACGGCTTCGTGGTCGACTACCTGGCCGAGGCGCTGCGGGAGCTGCGCAGGCACACGTTCACCGAAGTCCTGGACCGCCACTTCACGCTCGGGTCGCACCTGAAGTCCCGCGACGTGAAGGCGGTGAGGAAGACGGTCTCGGGCCTCGTGAAGCTGATCTACCCGGACGGCGAGCTGACCAAGGACGAGGCCGCCGAACTCGTCGAGCTGGCCATCGAGGGGCGCCGGCGGGTGAAGGAGCAGCTCAAGAAGATGGGGTCGTTCGAGTTCCACTAGACTTCGTTCTCCTACACCGACGGCGAGAGCCGCGAGGAGAAGTTCGTCGGCGTCCCGGAGCAGGGCGGGCGCGACGCGATCGCGGCCGACCCGCCGGCCCCCGGCTCGGTGTACGCGGCCTCGGTGGACGACCAGGGCAGGGTCGGGCTCTACCGGCTGGAAGTCGGGTGCTCGCCGGGCACGGGCAAGCTGAAGATTGCGGGGGGTATCGAGGGCGCGATGCGCGAGTCGATCGGCCGCGCGTTCGCCTACCTGGCGGGCCAGAAGGTCAAGATGGGGGTCGGCCAGCAGGTGGACGCGACCGACTTCCACGTCGAGGCCATCGACCTGCTGAGCAACCGCGTCCCGTGCGAGGCCGGGACCGCCCTGGTGGTAGCGGTGTACTCCGCGCTCAAGCGGCAGTCGGTCCAGGCGGGTTTCGTGATCCTCGGCGACTTGTCGATCCAGGGGAACATCAAGGCGGTCAAGTCGCTGGCCGAGCCGTTGCAGGTGGCGATGGACAACGGGGCGCGGCGGGCGCTGGTGCCGCTGGAGAACAAGCGGAACTTCCTCGAAGTCTCGGGCGACATCCTGGAGCGCGTCGACCCGGTCTTCTACTCCGACCCGATGACGGCGGCGATGAAGGCGCTGGGGATGACGTGAGGCGAGTCCCGGAGAAGTGTCAGCGGGCAGTCCAGTCAAGCCCTCGATTCATCCGTTGCCGCCGCTCGAAAGGGGCGGCGTCGAGGCCCGCATCGGCCTCGCGGTCCGGGACCACGTTGCCGCGATCCCCGCGCCCGCCGGCCGAGGCTGCGAGCCGACCCACGCGGACTGGAAGCGGCGAATCGGCGCGTCCCTGGGCGCCGCGGCCGACCTCCTCGGCATCACCCGCGGCGCGGCGGCGGTGTTCGGGACGCGGCTACCTACCGTCTCGTCAATGAAGGAGGGACGCGCACGACGGCCTCGGGACTTGGCGGGCAGTCTGAGGCCCCTGGACGGCCCGTATCCCGACTTCGGGCCGGCGGCGGGCAAGTTTCCCCCACCGCAGGCCAAGGGGCTGAAATCGACGATCAGGGGGTCTGGCGGGCCGGTACTCATCACTCCCACGCCGGCGGACTTCGCTCGGGTGCTTCGTAGGGCCGGTTCAGGCCGCGTCCATCCCGCAAGGCCGGAAGATCGCCCGCGTCATGTCCGTCGCCGCGTTGCGGGCGTAGGAGCGCGTCCGCCGCTCGGACTGCCCGGCGAGTTCAAGGCCGCCGCCGGGGCCGGCGCGGAGCCCGTCCGCTCGACCAAATTTCAAAAAGCACTTTTGTGAAACGCGGACGCCACGCGCTTTCACCTCGGCCGGATCGCAAAAGTGCGCGGATGCAAGTCGGGGGTCTCCGAGGGCCACATGGAAGACATGCAGGCCGCCGGAACGGGGTTCTCGGGCGGAGGCGCAGTGCAACCCGGTCGGCCGGAGAAGAGTCGCCGGCGCGACATCGTCTCCGACGAACTCGACGACTACCGCCGGTCGGCGGCGGAAAGGGCGCTGGGTTTGCACGGACGTGCGGTGCCGAGCAGCCAAGACATAGCGGCCAAACTCGACCGGTCGCCGGGCGCGATCTCCCAGGCCGAGGCGCGCACCCAGAAGACGCTCGACGGGGAGTACGAGTCGAGTCCCTTTGGGGAATGAGTGGTGTGTGACTGTCCCGCGCAAAAGCGGTTTTGGTCGGGCGGTACGCTGACGCGTTTAGCGGAGAAGAGGCGCGCACGGCGCGCTGCCGCGCCTGCGCGAATTTGTTCGTGCTGTACCCTTAACCCTTAACCCACAACCCCTCTCACACTCGACGCCGCGCAGCGTGCGGCGAGGGTGGCGAGATACCCGAAGGGTATTATTAGCGCAGAAGCGCACTTTGCGCTTCTGCGTTATACGAGTTCATCCGCTTCGACCGAACCCAGGGGGCCGACCAATGACGCCGATTCCGCGGTCGCGCGTGACGATGGACGCGAACTACGAGCACCAGCTGCGCAAGCGTAAAGACGACTCGCGCGCGGCGTATGAAGCCCGCAAAACGGGTGATTCTCCCAGGTGGGACCGGCTCAAAAACTGGAACGGCGACGTATTCGACTAAGCGGGGACGCACAAAGCCCTCAACCGCGACCGGGCCAACGACCAAATGGTCGACGCCATCAAGGACGGCTCGAACCCCGGCGCCACCGGCGACGTGGTAGCCGCCTCCGTGATGATCAACCGGCTCACCAAACTCGTGACGGAGGGCCGGGCAAAGCGCCGTGAATTGGGGTGCGGTCGGGGGGCCGGGCGGCTACTCTCTTCTGGGCGGGGGCGCCGGCACCCCGCGCGAGTCACTCGCGCCGCACACGGATGGCCGACGCCCCCCGCCCAGAACAGGCCCGAGCCGTGCCCCGCCCACTCCTTGCCGCCCTGCTCATCCTCGCCGTCATCCCGTCGGCCCGCGGCGACACCTTCGCCGTCACGATTCTCGCGGTGGACGCCCTCGACCGGCCCGTAGCCAAAGCCGAGGCGGCGACGCTGTGGGCGATGCACAACGGCGCCCTGATCCCCGTCCAATCGGCCGGCGTTACGGGCGCTGACGGCCGGGTTGTGCTCCGCATCGAAAACTCCAACGAGGTCCGCCCCGTGCTCGTCCTCTCGGCCGACCGCAGTCTGGGCGCCGTGGTCCCGGCGAGTCGGGCCGACGACGGGAAGGAGCGGCGCGTGGTGCTCGCGCCGACCACCAAGGTGAAGGCCGTCTTCGACTGCCCCGACCTCGGCCGTCGTCCGGCGGGTGCCATCGTCGACGTGAACCCCGAGGCCCACCGCCGGTCGTTCGTGATGGCCAGCACCACCACCGGCGAGTTCAGCATGATCCTGCCGGCGGGGCAGTACCGCATGTGGCAGCGCGGCACCGACCTTGAGGGCAAGTTCAACCAGCCGCTCGACCTCGACGGCACCCGCTCGGAGGTCGATCTCGGCACCATCGCGTTCGCGGCCGCGCCGATTGCGAGGCTGCGCGGCGAGCCGGCGCCCGAACTCAGCGTCGCCGCAGTCCAGAACGTCGCGGGGGTTGTCAAGCTCGCGGCATACAAGGGCAAGTGGGTGGTGCTCGACTTCTGGGGGTACTGGTGCGGGCCGTGCGCGGCGGCGAGCATCCCCGAGGCCATCGCGCTCCAGGAGACGCACGCCGAGTACGCGGATCGCTTCGTGGTCGTGGCCGTCCACGACCACGCCGCGAAGTCCGCCGCCGAGTTGGGCGCCCACATGCCGGGGCTGCGCGAGCGCTACTGGAACGGCAAGCCGCCGCCGTTCCCCGTCGTACTGGACGCCGGGAACGAGACCATCGGGCGCTACGGCGTCAACCGCTATCCCACCACGCTGCTAATCGACCCCGAGGGCAAGTTGGTCGGCGAGGCTCGTTTCGGCGACCTCGCCAAGAAGTTCCCGCCGGTGCCGGCCGCGCGGGCCTGGGCGGCGCACCGCGACCGCCGCGGCAACCCCGCCCAGTGGCTGGGGCCGGCGACCCTGGCGTGGGCCGACCTCGCCAAAAACCTGACGCGCATCGCCCACTGCGAGGCCGGGATCGACGGGGCCGCGATTACGGCCGCCGGCCTGGACCA
>CAXTPM010000401.1:0-5317 GCA_964245865.1 uncultured Fimbriiglobus sp.
GATCGACGCGCCGGTCAAGATGGTGGACGGCCTCCCCGCGTTCCCCGGCGAAGTCCCGGAAAGCGACTGCGCCGAAGTCCGCCTCGGCCTCGCGGCCGGGATGGTCACGCTGCGGCGCGCGGGCGACTCGGTGCGGCTGGTGGTGTGGGGGAACGCCGACGCCAGGCTTCTGGCGGCGCGCGACGCCGTCGCGGCGGCGCTCGCCGCCGGGGGCTAAGCGGGGACTCGTGTCGCCCGGCGCCTCCACCACAAACCCGCCGCCCCGGCCGTGCCGTTGGGAGGCGCGTTCGCCTGGAGGCGCGTTTGCCTGGCGGCTCTGGTCGAAGTGCGCGGTCGTCGTCCGGGCGAAAGCGGATTCCTACTTGGTCGGGATCGCGCGGCACCCGCGGGGCGGTTGTTGTCATCCTGCGCCGGGTCCGGCAACGGGGCCGTCTGGGGAATCTGCCGCCCGCGCCGGTTGGCCTTGCCACGCCGGGCCGAGTGTCGCTATCCTGCCCCGTCGGCAGTGGCGCGCGGCCACGGGGCGGGAGGGGTGCAGCATGGCAACGAGCCTCGGTAGACTCGCGGAACTCGTCGGCGGTGCGGTCGAGGGCGACCCCGGCCTCGTTGTTGAGTGCGCCCGCCCCCTCACCGACGCCCGCGCGGGGGACTTGACCCTAGTGGACGGCGAGAAGTACCTCGCCGCCTGGCACGCCTCCCCGGCGAGTGCGGCGGTCGCCCCGGCGCGCGTCCGGGCCAACGGGCGCCCCGTGATCCACGTCGCCGACCCGATCCTCGCGTTCGCGCAAGTCGTCGTGTTCCTGCGCGGCGGACCCCCGAAGCCCCAGGCCGCGCGCATCGACCCCGGCGCGGCGGTCCACCCGACCGCAGTTCTCGGCGACGGCGTGAGCGTCGGCCCGTTCGCCTCGGTCGGCGCCAACAGCGTCGTCGGCGCCGGCACGCGCCTGATGGCGGGCGCGGCGGTCGGCGCCGACTGCCGACTCGGGGCGAACTGCGTGCTGCACCCCCACGCGGTGCTCTACGACCGCACGCTCCTCGGTGACAACGTGGTGATCCACGCCAACAGCGTCGTCGGGGCCGACGGCTTCGGCTACCGGCTCCAGGGCGGCAGGCACGCCAAGATTCCTCAACTGGGCGGCGTCGAGATCGGCGACGGCGTGGAAATCGGCGCGTGCAGTACCATCGACGCGGGGACGTTCTCGCCGACCACGATCGGCGAGGGGACCAAGATCGACAACCTGGTGCACATCGCGCACAACTGCAAGATCGGGCGGCACAACCTGATCGTCGGCCAGGTCGGCATCTCGGGGTCGTGCGTCACCGGCGACTACGTGGTCATGGCGGGCCAAGTCGGCCTCGGCGACCACATCACTGTGGGCGACCGGGCGATGATCGGCGCGAAGGCTGGCGTGATGAAGGACATCCCGGCGGACGCGAAGATGCTCGGCATTCCCGCCACGCCGCACCGCGAGCAGCTCAAGATGCTGCACTCGCTCAGTAAACTCCCCGACCTGTTGCGGGAGGTGCGCGACCTCCAAAAGCGCCTCGGCGTCGAGGGCGGGGCGCCGGGGGAGAAGGGCGGCGGGTCGTGAGCGCGCCGCTCGTGCCCGGCGCGCCGGTGGGCTTGATCGCCGGCGCGGGGCGCTTCCCGATCTACTTCGCCGAGAAGGCCCGCGACTCCGGGATTCCGGTGGTCTGCCTCGGCATTAAGGGGATGGCCGACCCAGTGCTGGCCGAAACCTGCGCGCACTTCGAGTGGTTGCGCCGGCTCTCGCTGAGTCAGTGCATCCGCGCGTTCAAGCGCCACGGCGCGACCCGGTTCACGATGTGCGGCAAAATCTACAAGCACCTGTTTTTCCAGCCGTGGCGCTGGCTCCAGTTCCTCCCCGACTGGCGCAGTGTTCGGCTCTGGTACCTGCGCCAGCGCTCGGATCGGCGCGACGACTCGCTGTTATTGGCAGTCATCCGCGAGTTCCAGTCCGAGGGAATTGATTGCGCGTCGGCCCTCGACCTCTGCCCGGAGTTGCTCGTGAAAGAGGGGCTGCACACCAAGCGCGCCGTCGGCGACTCCGAGCGGCGCGACATCGCGTTCGGCTGGGGGCTGGCGCGCGAGATGGGTCGCCTGGACATCGGCCAGTCGGTGATGGTGCGCCAGAGCACCGTACTCGCCGTCGAGGCGATCGAGGGGACCGACGCGGCGATCCTGCGAGCCGGGGAACTCTGCCGGCGCGGCAAGTTCGTGGTGGTCAAGGTCGCCAAGCCCCGGCAGGACATGCGCTTCGACGTGCCGACCGTCGGCCCGGCGACGGTCGAGGCCATGAAGCGCGCCGGCGCGGTGGTCCTCGCCGTCGAGGCGGGGCGCACGATCCTCATCGACGAGGCCGCGACGGTGGCGCGCGCCGACGAGTTGGGCCTCTCGATCATCGCCGGGACCGACGAAACCCTCGGCGTGTGGAAAGGATGAGGGGTGAAGGATGAGGGGTGAAGTGGTATAACGCTAGCAACGGGCTCGGCGCCTCGCGCGTCCGGTTCATCCCTCACCCCTCATCCTTCACCCCTCCCCAATGGCGAGCGTCACGTTCCGGCTCCCCGACCCGCCGTCGGCGCTCAGCCCCGATGAGGAGCGCGCCTTCGCCGCCGCGTGCCTGGCCGGGGGGTACGACCTCGCGCCCGCGCCGACCCACCGCCTGGACGACCGCGCGGCGACTCATCGGCTTGTTACGCTGGCGCGCGACTCGCCGGACAGCGGCACCCTCGTGACCCCGTGGCCGGACGCGGCGCAGGGCGACACCGCGTGCAGCACGGCCACGCTGCGGCCGCGCGCCGAACCCTACGACCTGCTCACCGAGCTGGCGCGCGGGCGCCTGAACCTGGTGCGGAACCAACTGTTCGAGTGGGAGCTGATCGGCCTCGAAGCCCCGCCGGGGGACAAGCGCGAACTCGCCGAGGTCACCAAGCGCTTCGCGCGCGCCGCGCTCGGCGCCGCCGACGGGGGGGACGCCGCCGGGTGGTCCGCGGCGCGCGAGGTTATCCGCCGCTCGCTCGGGCTGGCCGACCGGCTCGCGGCGCAGTTCGCCGCGCAGCTCATCGAGACGCGCCTCGCCGACGGCGGGCCGCTCCCCACGCACCTGGGCGTGCGGCTGTGCGCGCTGCCCACCGCCGACGTGCGCAGCTCCGTCGCCTCCACGTTCACCGCACTCCGACTGGTGCCCGACTGGCGCGCGATCGAGCCGGCCGAAGCCGCCTACGACTGGAAGGCGTTCGATTCGCTCGTGAACTGGGCGTGCGGCACCGGCCTGAGTGTGAGCGTCGGCCCGGTGATCGACCTGGCCGACGGCCGCTTCCCCGACTGGGTGCGGCAGTGGGAGGGCGACCTGCCCAGCTTGGCCGCCTTCTTTTGCGACTTCGCCGAGACGCTGATCCGCCGCTACCAGGGCAAGGTGCGCTCGTGGCAGGTCGCGTCGGGGATGAACCACGCCGACCGCTTCGGCCTCGGCGAGGACGACCGCCCGCGCATGGCCGCGCGCCTCTTCGACGCCGCGCGCCGCGCCGACGCCGCCGCGAACCTCTCCCTGGGACTCGCGCTGCCGTTCGGCGACTACCTCGCCGACGAGAACCACACCGTCTCGCCCCTGGTGTTCGCCGACATGCTGGTGCGCGACGGCGCGCCGCTCGCCTCGATCGACCTGGAACTGCTGGCCGCGTCCCCATCCGCCGGGCGCGCGGCCTCGGATCGGGGCGCCCCGCCGCGCGACGCGCTGACCGCCTACCGCATGATCGAACTGATGGGACACCTCTCGGTGCCGCTGGAAGTGACCTGCGGCCGGAGCCTCGCCGGACCGCTGACCACCTCGACCGACGCCACGCTCGCCCTGGCACTCGCGCTGCCGCAGGTGCAGGGCGTCTACTGGGAGGCGTTCGACCAGTCGGGCTGCGACCGCCTCGCCGACTGTGCGCTCAACGCGCCGCACCCGGCCGCGGTGGCACTTAGGAAGCGGCTGAAGGATTGGAGGATTCGATACCTGGCGTAACGTCGGTCACCAGAACTTCCACCACGGCCGAGGGGCGCCGGAGACGGGCCTCGTGACCCAGTGCCCGCAGACGTTGCCGCAGGAGTCGATTGGCAGCAGAATGAAAACCTCGTCGGTCATGACCCCGGCGGCGTTTCGAGGGCGGAGTTCCGTGCCGACGTGCGGTCGGCCTTCGGAAAGTGGCGCCAACTTGCAGTCCCTCGTATCGGCGAACGGGTTCACCTGGGTAATGTTGGCCGGCCGGGGCGTGCGGTTGTGGACGGAGTCCGTGTAGGCAATCAGCCACTCGCCGGCCGGCCCCGCAGGAGTTCCGATCGGCACACCCGCCGTCACGTCCCGCCGAACGCGTGCCTCGAGCCAAGGATTCGGCGCCAGAAAGTAGACCCAAGCCAAAACGCCCCCCGCCACGCACGCGCCCGCCACCGCAGTTGCGGCGTGCCGATAGAACACTCGCCGGCCAACTGTCGCCATCACTCTGCCGCCGCCGGCGTCAACCCCAGCGCCCCCGTCGCGCCGATGCGGATCACCGGGAGGTACTGCCGCTTCTCGGGCAGTTCCACGAACTGCAAGACGCCCTCGACCGTCACCCACTGCGCGTCGCGGAACTGCGACTCGGGGATGACGATCTCGCTCTTGATGCGGGCTTTCAGCGGGATCATGTCGGCGGCGCAGCAGTTCATTTTGAGCTTGTAGAGTTCGTAGTCGCGCTCGCCGATGCGTCGGAGTTGGCCCTTCACCTTGATGCGCCGCCCCTCGAACTCGGCGCGCTTCGCGGGGTCGTAGGCGGTGCTATTCAACTCGTCGAAGTTGAAGCCGATCGCGGGGTCGCTCTTTTCGGTCACTGTGGCAATTTCGCCGAGTTCGGCGGCGGTCCCGATTTTCCCGTCGAGGAACTTCTGGCTAAAACTCGTCCCCGGCATCCCCATGACGGCCATCAGCACCGGCAGCGCGAACGGCACGACTTTGAGGTACACCATGCCCGAGGAGTGCGCGTGCCCGGCGTGGCCCGGCGCGTGCTCCGGGCCGTGCGCGCCGTGGTCGCAGTCGGGGCCGTGGACGTGGCCGACTTCCTCGCCCTTGCCGACCGCGACCCACAGACTGACGCCGCGCAGCACGGTGAGGATGAGGAGCGCGCTGCTGCCGAGGCCGACCCAGCGGTGGAACGGGCGCACCAGGAGGTAGTCCAGCATCCCCGGATCGGTCACGCTAACGCCGTCGGGAGCTAGGGTGCCGCGCCCGAAGTACATCATAAGGCCCAGAATGGCCACCGCGCCGCACGCCAACAG
>CAXTPM010000402.1:0-5302 GCA_964245865.1 uncultured Fimbriiglobus sp.
CCTCCGACTCGGGGCCGCTAAGCTACTCCGCCGCGCCGAACCCGGCAACCAATAAGTAGGATGCGTATCACACCCTTTGCAGGTGTCGCGCGGCCGCCCAGGCCGACGGGCGTGGGCGGGGCCGCAGCAACGAGTGGGAGCCGCACATCCGACCCGGCGTGGGGTACACGCGACCGGTGCTGCGGGCAGTCGTCCTGAGTAACCCCAGACTCCTTCCAGGCCCGCGCACCAAAGCCGTCGGCGCCGAGTACGAGCGAGAGCCGACGGCGGCGACAGGATAAGAGCCGGCGGCCCTAACAAAATTTTTTAGAACTGACGCCCCCCGCCAATGGAGCGACGCCCACGCCTGCCCCTCGTTGCGGGCGTCTCCCGCACGTCCCGCCGGTGCGTACGCCCCCTCCGCGGCTGCCAGCGCCAGCAAGGCTGTTCACCGCCGGAACGCCCGCCAAACCTGTTCATTGCGGACCCCGTGCCGCGTGCGGGAGGTGTTCGCCGTCGCCCACTACCTGGCAGGACCACAGCGTTCGATGGCGGCCGCCACTGCGCCCCAGAACTCGGCGCAGTCTCTCCGTTCGTCCGGGGGCAGTCCGTCCAGCTCGGCCGGGTCACGCAGGCCGGCGAGGTCGCGGTCGGTTTGCCACTGCGTGAACTGCTGACGGGCGCGGTTGCGAACGGCGGCGGGGTCGCTGTCCAGCGATTTGCCCCAGGCGGCCAAGTCCGCCCGCGGCCACGCTCTGGCTTGGGCGCGCCACCTCGCACGCTCCCCCTCCCCGAGGCCGGCCGAGTCCGCGCCGCAGCCGCACCCGGCCAGGGCGGCCGCACGGGCCGCGCGGTCGCGGTGCCCGGCGCGGAGGTCGTCCGCCAGGCGTGGGTCGGCGGCGAAGGCGTCGGCATAGAGGCGTGCCGACGCCCGCGTGCGATCCGTGAACTGGCAGACCCCGAGTAGGGCGAGGCGCTCGTCGTTGCCCTGCGGTTCGTGTTTGCCATCCAGGAAGGCCGGTAGTGGCCCTATGGCCGGCATCGTTGCGTTCGGTTGTACAGCCGGATGAAGTACCACAGCGCGCCGAGGTGGTTGCGCCGGCACTTGGAGTACGACAGGGTTTTGCGCACCAGCCGCCCGCACCGCTGCCGCAGGGTCAGCCAGAACCGCTCGGCGTGGCAGGTGAGGCCCGCGCCCCGCCCGCCCCTGGCGTGGCGGCCCTCGGGCACGACCGCCAGGTACGACGGCCACAGGTCGGTGCGGAACACCGCCCCCTCGCGGTACGCCGCCGGGGGCGCCGCCCACAGCCGCCGGGCGGTGGCCTCCGAGCGGTCCCCGACCACCATCGCCACCACCTGCCGCGTGCCCAGGTCCAGCGCCGCCCAGACCCACACGACGCGGGCCCGGTTGCCCACGAACGACCACAACTCGTCGGCCTCGACTACGAGGCAGCCGGACTTTTTTTGAGCCGTCCGGGCGTCCGGGGCGTCCGGCGGCGGTACAGGTCGTTGGCGAAGCCCTGCAGCCACGAGCGCGAGCGGCCGGTGATCCGGGCGACGGCGCGCAGGCTCAGCCGCTCGGCGAGCATCCGCTCGACCGCCGCCCGGTCGGCCTCGGGGACCGGCCCCTTGCGGGGCGCGGCGACGAAGCGCCGGCCGCACGCGCGGCAGCGGAAGCTCGGCACGCCCCCTCGGGTCGCCCCGTTGCGGACGACGTGGGTTCCAGAGCAGCGCGGGCACGGCGGGGGCGGCGAGGTGTCGGTCATCGCCCTAGCCTACGAATGTGCCGGCCATCAGGCCACTACCAGACTTCCACACCCTGTGGGAGTTTTTCCAGGAGCACGATGTCCAGTTCATTTCGCCCCACGAGAAGTTCGACTCGACGGGCGCCGTCGGCCGCGCCATGCTGAAGTTGATCCTCGTCTTCGCCGAACTGGAGCGCGAGCAGACCGCAGAGCGGACGAAGGCGACGATGAGCCACCGCGCCCGCCAGGGGCTGTGGAACGGCGGGTCCAGGTTCGGCTACGACCGCGACCCGGCGCAGAAGGGAGTCTTGGTCGTGAACCCCGAGCACGCCCGGATCGTCCGCGAGCACTTCTTCAAGAAGTGCGTGGAACTCGGGTCGGCCGGGAAGGTGACGACGCACCTCCAGCGGGTCGGGCTGCGGGAGCCGAAGTACCTCAGCCGCCAGGGCCGGGACCGGGGCGGCGAGTTCTTCGACAAGCAGAAGGTGATCCGCGTCCTGACCGACCCGGTGTACCTCGGCAAGATCGAGTGGGAGGGGGAACTGCACCCCGGCCGGCACGAGCGGGTCATCGACGACCCGCTGTTCGATGAGGTGCAGGCCATCCTGGCCCGCAACCGGGAGAGGAGGGGGAACTACCGGGACCAACGGCAGCACGTGTCCGTCCTCCAAGGACTAGTCCGCTGCGGCCGGTGCGGCGGCTTCCTGACGCCCAAGACCTCGACCGGTCGGGGCGGGAAAAAGCACTTCTACTACGTCTGCACAACCGCCAACCACACCAACGGCGGGTCGTGCGACCTGAAGTACGTCCCCGCCGACGCGGCCGAAAAGTTCGTGCTCGGTGAATTGAAGAAGTGGGCGATGACGCCGGCCGAGGTCGAGCGGGTGGTGCGGGAGGCGAACGGCCGGGCCGACGCGACTCTGGGCGGACTCTTCGCCGAGGAGGAGGCTCTGCGGCGGCGGCTCGCCGGGGTCCAGGGCCGGATCGACCCGCTGGTGACGGCGATCGAGAACAGGGCCGGGTACGGGAGTGTGAAGGACCGGCTCGCCGCGGCGGAGGCCGAAAGAGCGTCGGTCGAGGGCGAGCTAGCGGGCGTGAAAACCGAGATCGAACTGCTGCGTCAGCACGCCCTGTCCCTCGACGCGGTCGCGGCGACCTACAGCGACTTCCCGGCGATCCTGGACGCCCTACGGCTCCAGGGCGACCAGTACGGTATCAAGCGTCTGATCGGCATGTTCGTGGAAGTGATCGAGTGGCACCAGGACGCCGCAGACACGTCGAAGGGGAGGGTGGACATTCAGTTGTTTGAGCAGGCCCGGCCGGACGGCGACGGGCCGGAGCAATACAACCCTGACGCCACACCAGTTAACAGTGGTGCGTCAGGGTGTATCGAAAGGCTCCCCCGGTAGGATTCGAACCTACGACCAGCCGATTAACAGTCGGCTGAACCCGGAGCTGAGAAACCCCGCCAATCCCCGAGGAAAACCCGCGTTTCCGCCGGGGAAAGCGGCCCGAACGGCCCCCGGCGAGATGCTCCATTTTACGCCAGTTTCGTACCGATTGCCACCGATTCTGTACCCGGATTCTGTACCGGCACTTGAGGGCCGCGCACGAAAAAGCCCCAGGCCGTCCTTGGCCCAGGGCTGCGGTCACTTCACCCTCACGTGCTTGAGTGGCGTCGGCGGGGGTGGCTTCGGCGGGGGTTCCGGCCCTGCCCTCATTCCCCGCACCCAGGCGTCGAGGTCGGCCTCGGACACCCGCCAACTGCCCCGCTTGCCGCTTCGCCCCACCCGGTAGCCGCACAGCGCCCCGGAGAGCAGGGCGCTGTAGACCACCGTGCGCGACACCCCGAGCCTGTCCGACACCTGGCCGACGGTCAGTAGCGCGGCCATGTCATCACCCCCTTTCAGCCTCGTTAAAGCTAGTCGATCACCCAGCGCCCCTCGCTGCGGAGCGCCTCGAAGGTCGGGTACACTTCCGTCGGGCAGGTCTTCAGCCGCGCCGTCAGCCCCGGCTCGAAGGCGTTGGCGAGGTACACGATGGGGGCGCCGTTAATCAGCAGCCCCAGCTCCGGCCAAATTTCGTTAGGATTGTCCCGCCGCAGCGGGAGCACGTCTAGGGCCCAGGTGCCCCGGTCTTCCATCACCACCACGGTCCACCCCCTAGTTGTTGCTGAACTCCTCGCGGGTCAACTCCTCCCGCGCCAGCACCGCCGCCTCGATCACGAGCTTGAAGCGGGCGTAGCGCTCGCACGGCGTCATCTTCTGCATCGCCTCGAACTGGTTGACGAGCGCGGCGGCGGCCGCGATGACGGCGTCGCGGCTCACGCGGACCCCCCGGCCAGCAGCCGGAGGATGACGGACTCGATCCGCCCCGACACGCCCGCCTCCAGGCGGTCCTGCGGGGCGTCGATGTCGATGCTCACCTGGTCGAGCACGGGTTTCGTTAGGGCGCGGGCGATCAGCCGCGCGAGGTCGCCGTCGGACTGGCTCACGGGTCAACTCCTCGGGTGAATGGCCCGCCCCGGCTGAGGGGCGGGCGGTGAAGGGCGGCTTTACTCGGGGCGGCAGTGCCCCAGGTAGTCGAGCACGGCCTGGCGGCACAGCTCGGCGAATGCGCGGTACATCTGCTCCTGGTTCAGGAGGAACATCTCGGGTGCGTCGGCCGCCGCGCGGGCGGCCAGCGCCTCGGCGACCTGCTCCAGCCGCCGGTGGTCGAGTCGGGGCACGGCGAGTCCTCCGGGTCGGGGCCTACTCGGGTTTCGCTTCGGGCTTCGCGCCGCGCTCGCGCTCCAGCCAGAACTGGGCGCAGGCCGCCTCGGCGTCCGACTTGCGGACCTCGGCCCTGGCCGCGAGGACCAGGTGGCGCGTCATGAGGGACAAGCAGACGATGAGCGTTGCGGTCAGAACGTCGGTCATGGCGGTCCGTCCTCGGTAAAAGGGGGCGGGTCACTCGGGCCGGGCGGGGCGCCGCCGGCTGAACAGGAAGCAGGCGCCCAGGACGAGCACCAGCCAGTAAATCACGTCTCCGGCGGCGAGCGGGGGCAGCGTCTGGGCGTCTGCCACCTGCGGGACACGGGCCACTTGCCATCGCGGCCCGGACGGCGGCGCCTGGGCCGGCGTCGTCGCGCGGCCGCCGCCGAAGTCGTGGCGCGGCCTCGGTTCGTCGAACATCGTCGCCTCCTTCGAGTGGGTCGGTGGTCAGTCGTGGCCCGAGTCGCGGAACCGCTCCTCGCGGAGCCGCTCCATCTCCCGGCGGCGGAGTTCGTCGGGGTGGACCCCCTGGCCGCCGGGCTGGACTTTTCCCTTGCAGATGGCAAACAGGACGAAAAGTGCTAGAAGCAGCGTTGGCCCGTCGATCACGGTCTCTCCTCGGTCGGGGTGGTTGGGGGCGACGGACGGGGGGGCGAAGGCCCTCACTTCGCCCCCCTCGGGCGGAGGTCGTCGGGCGCGCCGCGCGGGGGCGGCGCCGGGGCGTGGCGGTCGAGCAATCGCCTCACGATCATCCGGCCCGGCTCCGACATGAGCAGCGCCCATGAGAGCAGGGCCAGTGCGACGATGCCGAGGACGGCGAGGAGG
>CAXTPM010000403.1:0-5279 GCA_964245865.1 uncultured Fimbriiglobus sp.
CAGCACCCCGCCCGCCTCGCCCAGGTGCTCGGCCACGTAGGCGAGCAGCTCGTCGCGCACCGCGTCGGCGTCCCAGCCGGCGCGGGCGAGCAGGTGCTGCACCCCGTCCGGCGTCGCCTCCCCCAGCGCCTCGGCGAGCTGCCAGCCGTTCTTCCGCTCGGCGTCGCCGAGCAGGGCGCGGATGTACCCGACCGCCCGGCGGCGCGGCTCGCTGCGGGCGAAGTGCCGGCCGATCCGCCCGCCGACCGCCTCGACCTCGCCGGCCCAGGCCCGGACCTGCCCCGCCGTCGCCCGTCCGGACATGACTCGCCCTCGCCGCAACCCCTTGGCGGGGCTAGTATACCAACTACGACTGTAGGACGAGGGCGTATTGACTGGCGCTGGGTAACTTGCGATAGGGGCGGGGGTCATTTCCCCGCCCTGAGGCTTGTGGTGTTCAGCCGCCACGACATTCCCGACGCCGACTGGCGGCGCATCGAACACCTCCTGCCCGGTCGTCCGGGGCAGCACGGCGGGGTCGGGATCGACAACCGCCTGTTCGTGGATGCCGTGCGGTACCTCGCCAAGACCGGCGTCGCGTGGGCCGACCTGCCGTGCTGCTACGGCAAGCCGAACAGCCTCTGGCAGCGGTACAACCGGTGGTGCGAGAAGGGCGTCTGGCGGCGCATCGCCGCCGAGCTGCGGGACGCCGACGAGGAGTGGCTGTGCGTCGATAGCTCGTGCGTGCGGGCGACGGGCCCGGCGGCGGGGGCTAAAAAAAAGCCGGCGGCTCCGGCGGGCAGTCGGCCCAGGCGCTGGGGCGCGGGTGCGGCGGGTTCGGCAGCAAAATCCACGCGGTCGTGACTCCGCTGGGGCACCCGGTGGCACTCGAACTGACCGGCGCCGAGGCCTCGGACGGCCCGCGCCTCCCCGCACTCATCGCGGGGGTCGGGACGGACGCGGTGCTGGCCGACAAGGGGTACGACTCGGCTACGAACCGCGAGGCGATCCGCGCCCAGGGGGCCGAGCCGTGCGTCCCGCCCCGGCGCAACCGCAAAGCGGTGATCGAGTACGACCGGCACCTGTACAAGAAGCGCAACGCGGTCGAGCGCTACTTCGCGCGGGTGAAGCAGTACCGCCGCGTGGCCACCCGGTACGACAAAAAAGCGGCCAACTTCCTGGGGTTCGTCTGGCTGGCGTCCATCGACATTATGCCCGGCTAGAACCCCAAACTAACCCAGCTTGAGTCAGCACGCCCTATTCAACACACAAATCTCCTCTTCCTCCTGTATTGCCTCCGCGCTCTCCGCGACACTGCGGCTAAAACTCTTCCTACTCCGCCGCGTTGCCCCGTTCCCAATTCTGCGGTTACGCTGTCACCGGGCGCGTTTCCCGGAGAACAGGAACCCCGCGATGGCCCGCAAACTCCGCGTCGGCGCGGTCAACTACCTGAACACCAAGCCGCTGATCGAGCGCCTGACGGAACTCGCGCCCGAAATCGACTTGTCTCTCGACCTGCCGAGTCGGCTCGCCGACTCGATGCGCGCCGGAGACCTCGATGTCGGCCTGATTCCGGTGGTCGAGTACCTCCGCGCCGGCGACTACTCGTTCGTCCCCGACGTGAGCATCGCCACACGCGGTCCGGTGCTCAGCGTGACGCTTTTTAGCCGCGTGCCGTGGGACAAAATCACCACGCTTGCACTCGACGTGGGGTCGCGCACCAGTGCGGCCCTCACGCGCATCCTGCTCGAAAAGCGATTCGGTGTCCGGCCCAGGCTCGAAACGCTGCCGATGGGCGTCAGCCCTGACGACGTGAGTGCCGACGCGGTGCTGCTCATCGGCGACCGGGCGATGGCGGCGTGCCTGCCAGGCTTCGCCTACGCCTACGACCTCGGCCAGGAGTGGGCCGACCACACTGGGCACCCGATGGTGTTCGCGGTCTGGGCCGTCCGGCCGGGCGTCGAGTTGTCGCCGGCAACGGTGAGCGCGTTCCAGCGGGCGCGCGACCTGGGGCTAGCGGAGGCTGGCCCCATCGCGGCGCGCGAAGCCCCCCTGTTGGGGCTGGACGCGGGGTTCTGCCGGCGCTACCTGACGAACATTCTCTATTATCATTTGGGGCCGCGCGAACTCGCCGGGCTGCGGCTGTACGCCGACTTCGCCGGGGAACTCGGCCTCGCGCCGACGGGGGTGACTCTTGTTGACTACGAGCATCGATTCGAGCGTGGACCGGATTTTAGCCAAGTCGATGCGCGGCGAGCGCATCACGTTTGACGAGGGCGTCGAACTGCTGAAGTGCCCCGACGCCCAGAAACTCGGCCGCGCCGCGCACGCGGTGACCGTGCGCCTGCACCCCGAGCCGTACCGCACCTACAACATCGACCGCAACGTCAACTACACTAACGTCTGCGCGGCGGTGTGCGACTTCTGCGCGTTCTACCGCAAGTCGGCCGACGCCGATGCGTATGTGATGCCGCGCGAGGAGCTGTACGCCAAAATCGAGGAGACCATCCAACTCGGCGGCGACCAGATACTGTTGCAGGGCGGCATGCACCCGTCACTGAAACTCGAATGGTACGAGGAAATGCTGCGCGACCTGCGCGCCCGCTTCCCGAGTGTCAACCTGCACGCGTTCAGCCCGCCGGAGGTTTGGAACTTCCACAAAGTCAACAAGCTGCCGCTCGACGTGGTGCTGTCGCGCCTCAAAGCGGCCGGCCTGGGCAGCCTCCCCGGCGGCGGCGCAGAAATCCTCGTGGACCGCGTGCGAAAGTTGCTCACCAAGGGCAAAGCCCTGACTGATGAGTGGCTGGAGGTCAACCGCGTCTGGCACAAGCTCGGGGGGCGCTCGACCGCGACCATGATGTTCGGCCACGTCGAGACGTTGGAGGAACGGATCGAACACTTGGACCGCCTGCGGCAACTGCAAGACGAGACCGGCGGGTTCACTGCGTTCATCTGCTGGACGATGCAGCCGGGGCACAAGATGTCCGACGCCACCCCGGCCGGGGCTTACGAGTATTTGCGCACGCAGGCGGTGGCGCGCCTGTACCTCGATAACATCGCCAATATTCAGTCGTCGTGGGTGACGCAGGGCGCCAAGATCGGGCAGTTGGCGCTCTTTTATGGCGCGAACGACATGGGAAGCTTGATGATCGAGGAGAACGTCGTCGCCTCGGCCGGCACGGTGCATTACCTCACACTCGAGCAGATTCGCAGCTCGATCCGGGAGGCCGGGTGGGAGCCGAGGCAGCGGGACGTGTTTTACAACCTGATCGACGCACCGGCGGCGGTGGCGTAGGTCCGTGAGTTCGTCGCCCCCCGCTCGGGGCGACGAACCGCACGCCCGTCCCTACACTCTCTTGCATGCCCCTCCTCTTCCTCGCCCTCGCGCTCTTCCTCCAGTCGCCCCCCGCGCGCGAACTCGCGCCCCCGCCCCGCGCCCTCCCGGACGCCAAGCCGTCGGAGTTCGCCGGCTACTGGGAGGGGACGCTGGTCGCCGGCGCGGCGAAAGTTCCGCTCGGCTTCGGCTTCGTCCTCCCCGAAGCCGGCCCCCTGGCGGCGACGATTTCCAGCCCCGCGCAGGGCGCCCTGTTCGTGCCGTGCGACTCGGCGACGGTGAAGGGGCGCGCGATCACCGTCGAGATGAAGTCGAGCCTGGCAACGTTCGCCGGCACCCTCAGCGGTGACGGCCAGTCGCTCGTCGGCGAGTGGCGGCAGGGCTTCGGCAAGTTGCCCCTCACACTGAACCGCACCGACAGGCCGGCCGCGCCGGCGCGGCCGCAGTCGCCCAAGCTCCCGTTCCCCTACGACAGCCGAGACGTGGCGTTCGAGAACCCCGACGCCAAGGTCACGCTCGCCGGGACGCTCACCACGCCCAAGACCGGCCCCGTGCGCGCGGCGTTCATCTGTGTGAGTGGCTCCGGCCCGCAGGACCGCGATGAGACGCTGTTCGCCCACAAGCCGTTCGCAGTCATCGCCGACGCCCTCACGCGCCGGGGCTACGCGGTCTTGCGCTACGACGACCGGGGCGTCGGGAAATCGACCGGCGACCACGGCGCATGCACCAGTGAGGACTTCGCCTCCGACGCCCTCGCCGCAGTCCGGTTCCTGGCCAAGCAGCCCGGCATCGACCCCAAGCGCGTCGGCATCCTGGGCCACTCCGAGGGCGGGCTGATCGGCCCGATGGTCGCCGCGAAGCACCCCGGCGATGTGGCGTTCCTGGTCATGCTCGCCGGGCCGAGCCTCAGCGGGGCGGAGGTGCTGCGGGCGCAGCAGATCGGCGCCTACGAGCAGGGCGGCGTCAAACCCGAAGTCGCCGCGAAGGTCGCGCCGCTGGCAGGCGAACTCGTGGGCGCTCTCAAGCCGGGGTCGAGCCGGGGCGAGGCCCGCAAGGCGCTCAAAGTCGCCGCGACCGCGTTCGCCGACTCGCTCGCTGGCGAGGAGCGCAAGGCGCTCGCGCTCACCCCGGCGGTGATCGACGCCATCGCCGAGCGCGTGAGTAGCCCGTGGATGCGCTACTTCGTGCTCCACGACCCGGCACCCGACCTCAAGTCAACGCGTTGCCCCGTGCTCGCGCTCTACGGCGAGCGGGACGTGCAGGTCGAGCCGAAGTCGCACGCGGCGAAGCTCAAGGAGCTAGCCCCCGGTGCCACGGTCGAGATTCGCGCCGGGCTGAACCACCTGTTCCAGCCGTGCCAGACCGGCGCGGTCGCCGAGTACGCCCAGATCGAGACCACCTTCGAGCCGGCGACGCTGGACCGCATCGCCGCGTGGCTGGACTCCACATTCCCCGTTGCGAAGCAAGACGCGCCATGATCGAAGTCGAGGGGCTGACCAAGGAGTTCGCCGGCCAGTCCGGGGGCGAGAAGCGCGGCGCGGCCGCGTCGGATGTCACCTTCACGGTGAGTCCCGGCGAGGTGTTTGGGCTGCTCGGCCCCAACGGCGCGGGCAAAACGACCACGCTGCGCATGCTCTGCACGCTCCTCAAGCCGAGTGCCGGGTTCGCCACCGTCGCGGGGTTCGACATCACGGCAGACCCGGCCAAGGTGCGGCAGAGTATCGGCTTCGTCAGCGCCAACACCGGCGTGTACGACCGCATGAGCGCCGCCGAACTCGTCGCCTACTACGGCCGGCTCTACGGCCTCTCGCAAGGCGAAGTGGCGACCCGCTCCGAGGCGCTGTTCGATTCCCTGCAAATGAACGACTTCCGCGACGTGCCGGGCGGGCGGCTCTCGACCGGCATGAAGCAGAAGGTCTCCATCGCCCGCGCCCTCATCCACGACCCGCCGGTGCTCATCTTCGAC
>CAXTPM010000404.1:0-4207 GCA_964245865.1 uncultured Fimbriiglobus sp.
CGCTAAGCTACTCAATCACGTCGAACCCGGCAATCAATAAATAGGATGCGTATAATAAGTAGGGTGCGTATTACCTGAAACGCGCTCTAGATGTGATGCGTGTTAGGTGTACCTCCCGGCGGTCGGGAACGCGGCGGGCGGCACTGGTCTTGGGCGACGGGACGAGGGGGCGGCGTCGCCCCAGGCATCGGTCGGGCCGGTCGGGCAGAGCTCACGCGCCATCCTCGGCATCGTTGGCCAGACACGCGATCCGCGTCGAGTCCAGGTTCAGGACGCCTTGTCAGACGGCGCGGGCGGGGACACACGACCGCCGGGCCGGCTGCGCCGCACGAGCGCAAGACCCCGGCCGTTCATCACGGCGAGCGCTCGGGGCCGGCCGCCGCGCTCGGGTCGCCCGTCGGGGGCGGGGCCGAGTCGCCGGTAGCCGGCGGGCCGAGAAGCTCGGCGAGCATCGGCTTCAGGGCGTCGGCCCAAATCTGGTAGCCCCTCGCCGACAGGTGCAGCCCGTCGGGCGACGCCTCGGGTAGTAACCGGCCGTCCTGGCCTGCTAGGCGGTCGTTGATGTCCAGGTACCGGACGCCTTTCCCGTCGGCGAGCTTGGCGAGGCGACCGTTGATCCTGGCGATGGCGGCGACCGGCACGTCGTTGCGCGGGGTCAGTCCCATCAGCACGACCACCGCGCCCGGCGCCTTCTGCCGG
This sequence comes from uncultured Fimbriiglobus sp., assembly GCA_964245865.1. GTDB lineage: Bacteria > Planctomycetota > Planctomycetia > Gemmatales > Gemmataceae > Fimbriiglobus. The sequence continues at coordinate 700 of CAXTPM010000404.1, forward strand.
CAGGTCGCCAGGACCGCGCCTAGCCCGGCGACGACCTCGTCGGCCAGCGCGTCGGCGTCGGCGTCGGCGTGGCCGGCGTCGCCGAGGTTGTTGGTGCCCGCCATGACGACGATCACCTTGGGGTTCACCCCGTCCAACTCGCCGTTCTGCAGCCGCCACAGGACGTTCTGCACCGTGTCACCGCCCCAGCCGAAGTTCGCCGCATTCCACCCGTGGAAGTTCCGCTTCCAGTTGGCGAGGAACTCGGGGTAGTCGGTTGCCCCCCAGCGGCGCGTGATCGAGTCGCCGGCGAAGAAGACATCGATGCGGCCGGCGCGGGCCTTCGCCAGCAGTTGCTGGTGGGCGAGCCGGGAGTTGGCGTCGGCGCGGGCGACCGGGGCCGCGGCCGGCGGCCCCTTTGGCGGGATGGGCGGGGCGGGCGGCGCCGCCACTTCCAACTCGGCCGACTTGACCGCGTCGGAACTGCCGCCCACCATCACCCCGAACCGGCCCGGCTCGACCACCCGCTTGAGGTCCGGGCCGTGGTACGACAGCTCGTCCGGCCCCAACTCGAACGTCACCGTCTGCTTCTCGCCCGGCTTCAGAGTGACGCGGCGGAAGCCCTTCAGTTCCATCACCGGCCGGGTGGCCCGGCTCACCTCGGCCCGAATGTACATCTGCACCACCTCGTCCCCGGCGCGCGGCCCGGTGTTGGTCACCGCGACCGACACGGTGGCCCGGCCGTCCGGGGCGATCTTGGCCGGCGAGATCGTGGGGGCGGAGTAGGCGAAGGTGGTGTACGACAGGCCGTGGCCGAACGGGAACAGCGGCTTGGTCGAGTCGAACAGGTAGCCGCGCATCGCCGTCGGCTTGCGGTTGTAGAACAGCGGCAACTGGCCGACGCCGCGGGCGAAACTCGCCGGCAGCCTGCCGCCGGGGTTCGCGTCGCCGAACAGCACCTCGGCCACGGCGGTGCCGCCCTCTTGGCCCAGGTACCATGCTTCGAGGATCGCCGGCGCGCGCTCGGCCAACTCCGGGATGGCCGGCGGGCGCCCGTTGCTCAGCACCAGCACCGTCCGGGGGTTGGCGTCGAGGACCGCCCGCACCAGCTCCTCTTGTTGGCCGACGAGCCGCAGGTCGGCCCGGTCGCCGAGGTGGTTGTCGGCGTAGGCCTCCCGCGCGGTCTGCTCGTTGTCCCCGACCACCACGATCGCCGCGTCGCTCTCCTTGGCCAGCGCCACCGCCTCGGCGATGCGGCGGCGGTTGGCGGCGGGGTCGGCGGGGACCACTTTGTCCGCCGACCAGCGCTCCTGCGAGCGGGTGCCGCCGACGAGCGGCTGCGGACCCTTTCGTGAACGACGAGTCCTCGGTCAGCCGCACCCCCTCGGCGTGGGCGACGGTCGCCCCGGTGCCGAGTCGGGCGCGGACCCCTTCGAGGATGCTGACCGAGTGGCGCGGCACGCCGGAGTAGCCGCCCAGCATGACCTCGGCGGCGTGCGGGCCGATCACCGCGACTTTCTTGAGTTTGGCGGCGTCCAGCGGCAGGAGGTTCCCCCGGTTCTGCAGGAGCACGATCGATTGCCGCGCCGCCTCCAGCGCCAGCGGCCGGTTCTCGGCCGAGCCGGACAGCTTGTCGGCGCGATCCGCATCGACGAGCGGGTTCTCGAACAGCCCCAGCTCGAACTTGTCCCGCAGCAGCCGCCGCACGGCGGCGTCGATGGAAGCCTCGGGCACCGCCCCGCTGCGGACTTGCCGCACGAGGGTGTCGTAAGTCTCCACGTCCGGCAGTTCGGCATCGACCGTCGCTTCGAGGGCTTGGCGGGCCGCGCTGGCGGGGTCGGCGGCGACCCGGTGCCGCCCGGCCAGTTGGCTGACCGCCTGCCAGTCCGAGACGATCGTGCCGTCGAAGCCCCACTCGCCGCGCAGCACGTCCCGCAGCATCCGGCGGTTGGCGTGGGACGGGACGCCGTCCACCTCGTTGTAAGACGGCATCAGGCTGCGTGCGTGCCCCCGCTTCACGGCCAGCTCGAACGGGGGGAAGAACACGTCGCGCAGGGTCCGCTCGCCGAACGGGGCGGGGCCGACGTTGGTGCCCGACTCCGGCTGGCCGTGGCCGGTCATGTGCTTGAGCGTGGCGATCACCCGGTCGGCGGGGATGTCCCGCCCGCCCCCCTGGAAGCCGCGCACCGCCGCCAGCCCCAGCCGCGACACGAGGTACGGGTCTTCGCCGTAGGTCTCCTCGAACCGCCCCCAGCGCGGGTCGCGGGCCACGTCCACTACGGGGGCGAGCACCTGCTGGGCGCCCCGCGCGCGGACTTCCTTGGCCACGACGGCGAACGCCCGCTCGACCAACTCCGGGTTCCAGGTGCTGGCCAGGGCGATGGCCTGCGGAAAGCTGGTCGCCTCTGCCCCCTGGAGGCCGTGCAGCGCCTCCTCGTGGAAGATCACGGGGATGCCGAGCCGGGTGTTGTCCCTCACCCACTTCTGGATGGCGTTGGTGAACTCGGCCTGCGAGCGCGCCCCGTGGCCGTCGCTGGGCCGCTCGATGCGGCCGACGCCGACGCGGAACCACTCCGGCGCCTTGGCCGGGTTGAAACGGCCTTGCGCGTCGGTGATCTGCCGCTTGGCACTCCACAGGCAGAGCATCTGTCCGACTTTCTCCTCGAGCGTCATGCGCGACAGCAGGTCGTCCACCCGGCGGGCGGTGGGGAGAGTGGAGTCGCGGTAGGCCGGCTTGTCGGCGGCGGGCGGCTTCCCCGGCGCCTGGATGTACCGCTCGGCGAAGGCGAGGAACGTCGGCCAGTTCGGGCCGGTGGTGTGCCCCCCCTCGTGCTGGCGGAAGGCGATGTCGCCCTCGATCAGGGGCGTCGCCTCCTTCGGGAACTCGGCGGTCCCGAGACCCCTCTTGCCGAGCAGTTCGTAGACCGGCCCGGCCCCGGCGGCGGCCAGGAAGTTCCCCTTGGCGTCGATCCATTTGCCCTCGACGTTCTCCGAGCCGACCGAGACGAACACCGGGCGCGGGGCGCACAGCGCCACCAGCTCGTGGGCGTCCACCGGCAGGTCGGCGGGCGTCTTCGGCCCGGCGTACTTCAGGTAGTTCCCGGCCACCCAGTGGTACTCGCCGGGCGAGGCCACGTTCTCGACCTTCTCGCCGTAGTCGCGGCGCATGATCTTCGCGCCCCCCTGCCCGCTGGAGCCGACGAACGCGATGGCGAACCGCTCGTCGGTGGCCATGGTCAGCACCGCCGCCTTGCCGAAGCGCGACAGCCCCGTGACGCCGACGCGCTTGGCGTCCACCGCCTTGTCGGTTTCGAGGTAGTCCAGGCAGCGGCTCGCGCCCCACGCCCACGCCCGCAGCGCGCCCCAGTCGTCGGGCTTGCGCGGCTGCCCCTTGTTGCACAGCCCGATGATTCCGGTGGTCAGCCCCTGGTACGGCCCCTTGCGGTCAAAGCCGCCAGGTCCCCCACCGGTGTCGGCCTGCACGCTGTACGGCGAGTAGACGGCGTACCCCCACCCCCTCTCGATGAGC
>CAXTPM010000404.1:4217-5266 GCA_964245865.1 uncultured Fimbriiglobus sp.
GGGGCCGGCGGGTTGGCGCCGGGGCGGGGCGGGAAGACGAACCCGTGCTCCAGCATCACCGGCACCGGGCCGGGAGCGCCGGCCGGGGTGGTAAGGATCAGTTGAATCTCGACTGTGACGGCCGGGTACAACGAGTTATCGACCGTGCCGACGAGTTTCTTGGAGGTCACGTCGATCCCGCCGACCTTCTCCTGAGCGGTTTCCTTCACCGCCCACGCCACGGCGGGCACGTCCTTCGGCACCCGGCCGTAGATTTCGCGGTCGAAGTGCTCGGCGATCTCCGCCCGCCGCCGCCTCCAGTCGCCGGCCGTTTTGACTGGCGTGCCGTCGTCGAACACCAGGGGGTCGGGCGGCATCGGGTACGGAGTGGCCTTCGACTCGTCGGAGTTGGCGGCGTTGGGCGACTTCGGGTTGCCGTCCGCCCCGCGCCGCAGCTCCTTGATGCCGAGCGCCGCCAGCATCCTCTGGTGGTCTTGTTGGGCACTGAGTTCCAGCGGCTTCGGCGGGTCAGCGGCAAACCCCAGCGCGACCAGCGAGCACGCGGCGAGGAGAGCCGCCGTGGGGAGTGACAGCCGCATGGGACGCCTCGGAGGGGAGTCGGGAGGGCCGAACGGCCGCAGCGGGGCGCGGGTGGTCGGGCCGGCTCATCCTAGTTCGCCGGCTGATCTCTCGCCACCGCAGGGCCGCCGGCTTTTTGCTGGCTGCCGCTCAATTCTCTCAGTACACTGCTACTTCAGTCGTGCGTACACGCACGAGTCCGCCCGGCGACTCCCATGACCGTCCGCAGCGAAATCCCGATCGCCCTCCGCGCCGCGTACCTGGCAATGCACCGCCGGTCGGAGGCCGCGTTCGCGCCGCACGGCGTCACCGCCGACCAGTTCGTCCTGCTCGCCACCCTCGCGCGGGGCGAGGCGCTCACCCAGCGGGAACTCGCCCGGCGCATGTCGTCGGACCCCAGCACCGTTCGCGCGATGCTCGTGCTGCTAGCCGGTAGTGGGCTGGTCGAGCGGGCCGCGCACCCGACCGACGCCCGCGCCCGAACCGTCGCC
>CAXTPM010000405.1:0-5261 GCA_964245865.1 uncultured Fimbriiglobus sp.
GTTTCCTGAACTCGACGTTCGTGAACCTCGAACACCACCGCAAACTCGCCGGGGAGGTGGTGGTCGAGATGCACCCGCGCGACGCCGAGTTTCGGGGGCTGGTCGGCGGCGAGATGGTGCGGGTTCACAACAAGCGCGGCGCGTTCCGAGCCAGGCTGAAGGTCGGCGAGACGGTGCATCCGGGCGTGGCGGTGAGCTACGGCATCTGGTGGAACCAGTTCACCGCCGACGGGGTGAACGTCAACAGCACCACCAGTACGGCCGAGACCGACCGGGGGGGCGGGGCGACGTTTTTCGACAACTTGGTCGAGGTGTCCGCCCTGCCCGCGGGGGGCGATTGCGAAAATCGTGCGAATGCGCCCGCCGCAGCGGGGCCGGTCGGCTAGACTCGTCGGCACCCATATTGCACCGAGAGTGAGCCGACGCCCGCATGAGCCTGCCGCTCCAGACCTCGCAACTGATGCAGACCGCGCGCGACCTCTACAAAGGGCTGCCCGCCGACGCGGTGCTGCTCCTGGCCGAGACCGCCATCGACTGGGACGACGTGGCCCGCATCCTGGTGGGGGTCAAGCTGTTCATCGCGGTCGAGAACAAGTCGCTGGTCAAGCACCTCGACGACCGCGACGGCTGGGAGGTGATCCACCTCGACCCCGAGCCGAGTTTGCCGATCCAGGAGCGCCTGTCGAACGCCCTACTCGGGGCCGTCAGCAGTGATTCGTTGATGCCCGGCGCGCACGTGGTGGTGCTGTACAACGGCATCGCCACAGTGGACGACGAGCCGGAGCCGATCGACTCGGTAAGTGTGATTCACCTCGGCGAGCACCTCGAGCGCATGACCGCGCAAGACCTGCGCGTGTTGGGGTCGGGCATCCCGCTGGAAGTGCTGCGCAACGTGGTCGATTTGGCCACCGAGATCGGCCGCGAGGGGCGAGAGGGGCAGCCGATCGGCACCGTGCTGGTGGTCGGCGACACGCGGCGCGTCTTGAAGATGAGCCGCTTCCAGAACTTCAACCCCTTTCGGGGCTACACCAAGGCCGAGCGCGACATTCGGGATAAGAGTGTGCGCGAGCAGATCAAGGAGATCGCCAAGCTCGACGGCGCGATCTTGATCGGCCGCGACGGCATCGCCGAGGCGGCGTGCGTTTATCTTAACGTGCCGACCGAGGGGGTCGAACTCCCCAAAGGGTTCGGGAGCCGCCACCTCGCCGCCGCCGGGGTCAGCCGGCACTCCAAGGCCGTGGCGTTCTGCGTCAGCCAGTCGTCCGGCACCTTGCGCATCTTCCAGGGCGGCGCGGTGAAGCTGCACATCGAGCCGCTGGCCCGGCCGCACGTCTGGCAGCCGTTCAAGATGGAGGCGGCCGAGGGCGAGGCGGAAGCAGAGGCGGGGGAGGTGCTGTAGGGAGGGGCGATCAGCCGCGCCTCAGCGCTTCGACTCGCCCCGCGAACGCCCGCAGCCCCGCCTGATAAGTCTCTACCCACGCCGGGTTCGGCCGCGCCGGCGCGCGGAACCTCACCATCGCCCCCACGGCGTCCGCCACTGTGAAGCGCTCCGGCACCCCCGCGTCGCAGCGCAATTTCGTCTCGTAGCCCGCCAGGGCCGCCGCCGCCGCGCCCAGCGCCGGCCCCTCGGCCGATTCGAGCCGTTCGAGTGGGCGGTGCAGCACACTCGCCAGAATCTCGGTCATCAACTCGCTGCGTGCGATGCCGCCGGAGACGGAGATGCGCGTGACCGTCTGGCCCGCCGATTCGTGCTCCTCCACCGCGAGGGCCATGAGGTAGGCGAGCGCCTCGAACGCCGCACGCACCTTCGCCCCCATCTCGGCCGGCTCGGCGGGGCCGTAGCCGAAGTGGGCTTGCCTCACGCCGATGCCGGGTTCGGGCAGGAGGAACGGCGTGACCGTGACGCCGTTTGCCCCAGGCGGCACCGCCCGCGCCGCGGCTTCGATGGCCGGCCAGTCGGGGTTCGCGCCCACGATGGGGTCGAGGAACAAGGCGCCGTTGTTGTAGCAGCGCATCCACAGGTACGGCCCGTGGTTGAGGCGCATGGCGTCGAGCGAACCCGACTGCGGCGCCATCGCGGCCGAGGAGTTCACCACCGCCGAGTTGCCGAGCACGATGGCGACTTGGCCGGCCTCGACCGCGCCGCCGCCGATGAGGCCCGCCGCCTGGTCGTCGAGTGTGGGGAACAGCAGCGGCCGCACCCCGGCGGGCAAGTTGGCCGCGTGGGCCACGGCTTCGGAGAGCGCCCCGACCGGCTCGTTCTCGGCCAAGATACGCGGCAAGTTCGCGCGCGCCTGCCGGCGGTGCCCCTCGGTGGCCAGCGCCCCGAGCATCGCGTCGGCCCACTCGGCGGTGGCGAAGTTCATCAGCCCGGTCGAGGCGGCCGACGACACGCTCACACAATCGAAGCGCCCCGTGAGGTAGCCCGCCGCGAGCGAGCCGTGGGTGGCGACGAACTTCGTCCGCGCCCAGTCGGCCGCGCTCAGGTGCTCCTCGTCTTTCACGAGGTGGCTGAGGCTGTAGCGCTCCGCCCACGGCCCGCCGAGGATCCGGCGAACCGTCTCGGCACCGCCGAGCCGACTCAGGCCCGCGCGGTGGTAGCCCGCTAGCGTCTGGTCGTTCCAACAGATGGCGCGCCGCACGGGGTTGTTGTCCGCGTCGAGGCGCCCGGCGGTGTGGTGCGTGGCGCTGAGGCCCGCCGCGCGCCAGTGCCCCAGGCGCCCGAGTTCGCGCAGCCGGTTGGCGAGTGCCCGCGTGGCCGAGTACGCCTGCCCTTCGAGCAGGTTCAGGTTAAGTTCGCGCGCGCCGTTCTCGCCGGCGATGTCGGTCGGGAAGCGGCACTCGGCCACGACGACCCCGGCGAGGTCGAACGCCAGGGCTTTGACCGAGCCGGTGCTGAAGTCGTAGCCGGCCACGAGGGTTTCGGGCGGCGTCAGGAGGTCGGGCATGGCTTGCGGCCCAGGGCGTAAGGGGGGAGGGGAACGCGGTTCGCGCCCCAGGTTGCTATACTGAAGATCGGCGGCGATTCGGCACGACCGGGGGCGAACCATGCGGGCGATTGTTGCGGCGGTACTCGGCCTAGCGCTCACCGGCGCAGCGACCCGCGCCCAGGACGCGCCCCCCGCCGTTACTGGCGGGGCGAAGGTCTACCGCCAGGCGGTGCCGTCGGTCGCGTGGATTCAATCGACCCGCACCGGCGGACTCGCCACCGGCTCCGGGGCACTGGTCGATGAGAAGCGCCGGCTGGTGCTCACCAACTACCACGTGGTGCAGGACAACCCGCGCGTCACGGTGTTCTTCCCGGAGTTGCGCAACGGCTCCCCGGTCCCCGAGCGCGACTACTACCAGGACCGCGCCGGGCGCCTCGGCGTCCCCGGCCAAGTGGTCGGCCTCAACAAGACCGCCGACCTCGCGGTGATTCAGATCGATAAAGTGCCTGAGGGGGTCAAGGCGATCCCCCTCGCCACCAGTTCGCCCGACCCCGGCGAGGCGGTCCACGCGATCGGCAACGCCGGCCGCTCCGGGGCACTCTTCGGCTACGTGCGCGGCACGGTGCGGCAGGTGTACAAGAAAAAGTGGCAGGCCGCGCTCTCGCCCCGCAACGTCGCCACGTTCGACGCGCGCGTGATCGAGACCGACAGCCCCACCAACCCCGGCGACAGCGGCGGGCCGCTCTTGAACGACGCCGGGCAACTGGTGGGCGTGACGCAGGGCGGCGCGACCAACGCCAAGGACATCAGCTACTTCATCGACATCACCGAAGTCCGCCGGGTGCTCGACGGCAAGCTCAGCCCGCGCGCCGACCCCGATACCGCCGCCGCCAAGGAGCCGGCAGGGCCGGCCAAGGGCGACCCCATTCTGGTGAAGGACGAGGCGGGCAAGCTCTCCGACAAGACGGTCGAGGAGGCCAACGCGCTCGTCAAAGAACTCCACAAGGCCGGCCGGCCGGTGCTCATTGAGACGTTGAAAGCCGCGCCCGCCGAGTGGATCGATAAGGCCAAGAAAGCCACCCCGGCCGAGCGCAAAAAGCTGTTCGACGAGTTCGCGCTCAAGCGGCTCAAGGACGAGAAGACCGACGGCGTGATCGTTTTGATCTGCTTCGACCCCACCGTCGTGGCGGTCCAGGTGTCCGACGGCGCGAAGAAAGCCTACCCGCGCAACTTCGGCAAAGATTTGGGCGAAGTCGTGCTGAAAGCGCTCCGCAACCGCGACACCGACAAGGCGGTCCTCGATGCCCTCAAGTTCGCCCGCGACGCCAAGCGCGACTAGCCCGCCGCCCTCGTGCGTGGTCTGGTCGGACGACCTGCTGTTCGCCAGCCGCATCACCGCCACCGGCCGCGCGGCCGGAGTAAGCGTGCGCCAGGCCGGCACGCTCAAGACTTTGTTCCGGCTAGTCGATGAGCAGGTGCCAGACGCGGTGATTCTTGACTTGGACCTCGCACACCCCGACCTCGCCAAAGTGCTAGACCACCTCCGCGCCGCCGGGGTCGCACGCCTGATCGGCTACGGCTCGCACGTCGAGGCAACGCGGCTGAAGGCGGCACGCGAACTGGGCGTGACGGCGATGCCGCGCAGCCAGTTCGCCGAGCGGCTGGAGGCGGGGCTGGTGGGGTGGGTTGAGGGCCGAGACGAGAGCGTATAGCGCCGAGTGGGCATGTGCCTGCTCACCCAGACGCCAAGAACGACTGCACTTCTCGCCGTGATCCCGGCAAGCCAACGGGCCACGAGCATCGGGGCCGTGTCTCCGCAGCACGTCCACACTGCGTCGTCCCCGACGAGGCCGTCCAGCACACCCCGCTGCGACGCGCTCAGACCCGACGCTGCGGGGCGACCGCCCTCGGGGAAGGCGAGGGCCACGGCCGCCAACACGGCCTCATAAAACTGCCGGTGTCGCAGCCAGAGGCCAACCAACTCGGGTACGGCGAACTCCGCCGACCCGGCGGGCAACCGAGCCAGCGCGAGCGCGATGTGCTGGCCCAAGTCCCAGCAGTCCTCGCCGCCGTCAGTGGCCACCGCGTATTCGGTCGTGAGCGGCGACTGGTCCGGCCCCTGATACACCCGCACGAGGGTGTCGAGTAACTCGCGGGTCGCCGACTCCGTCAACCCGGCGGGGTGGCGAAACGCTAGCTGAACTGCCGCGACGTGGCGCACCACGTCGTCGGGGTCGGTCACGCCCCGGAGGAGGTGGGGCAGGGCCGAAGCGGGGTCGGCGGTGGCCCCCCGGTACAGTGCCGCAGCCCGCCGAACATCGCCCATTCGTC
>CAXTPM010000406.1:0-5260 GCA_964245865.1 uncultured Fimbriiglobus sp.
GCTTCCCTTCCGGTCCCCTCCCCCCCCTGAGGGGGAGGGCTAGGGTGGGGGGGGCAGGCCCAGTAGGAAGGGGTTGGAAGTGGGTTCGACCCATCCCTACTCGGCCAGTTCCCCCCCACCCTAGCCCTCCCCCTCAGGGGGGGAGGGGACTGGACAAGACTGCCGGCGAACCGCCGCCCCGACTGCCCCCGCCAGCGCCTCGATCTGCCAGTCGAACACCGCGCGCAGCTCCAGCCAGACGCGGCCCTTCTGCACGCGCGGCAGCACCGCCACGGGGCCGGTGCGCAGCCGCGCGGCCAGTTCTTCGGCGCCGGGGTCGTCTACCTCGAGTGTCACCGCGACCGAGGGGATGAGTTCGTCCGGCCCCGCGCCGCCGCCGGCGTACACCGCCGAGTTGCGCACGGCGGCTGGCACCCCGGCGGTGGTCAGCATCGCGGCCAGCGCCTCGGCGGCGGGGCGCAGTTCGGCGGCGGTCTTGCGCAGCATTGCGATTACCGGCACACCCCGGCCCGAGAGGTGTAGCTCCAGCGTGGCGCCCAGTGCCGCGAGGCCGAGCTTGTCCAGCCGCACCGCGCGGGCCAGCGGGTCGCGCTCGACGCGCTCGATCAGGTCGCGCCGCCCGGCGATCAGCCCGGCCTGGGGTCCACCGAACAGCTTGTCGCCGCTGAACAGCACCAGGTCGGCGCCGCCGGGGATTGATTTCGTGATGTCGGGTTCGTCGCCCAGGCCGGCGCCCGAGAGGTCGCCGACCGCGCCGCTGCCGGCGTCGTCGATCAAGGGCACCCCGGCCGATTTAGCGACCGCCGTTAACTCCGACAGACTGGCCGACTCGGCGAAGCCGCGCACGCGGTAGTTGCTGGTGTGGACGCGCAGGATCGCGCCGGTGGCGGGCGACACGGCGGCGGCGTAGTCGGCGGCGCGGGTGCGGTTGGTGGTGCCGACTTCGCGCAAGACACACCCGCTCGCGGCCATGATTTCCGGCAGGCGGTAGCTGCCGCCGATCTCGACCAGTTGCCCGCGCGAGACGACCACCTCTTTGCCCGCCGCGACGGCGCGGAGGGCCAACACCGTCGCGGCGGCGCAATTATTCACGGCCGTCGCGGCCTCGGCGCCGCAGAGTTCGGCGATGCGGCCGCGCACCAGGCGCTGGCGACTGGCGCGCGTCCCCGTGGCGAGGTCGAGTTCCAGGTCCGAGTAGCCGCGCAGCACCGAGTTCACGGCGGCGATCGCCTCGTCGGAGTAGGGCGCGCGGCCGAGGTTGGTGTGCAGTAGAATCCCCGTGGCGTTAATCACCGGGCGCGGCCGGCCGCGCGCCGAGTCGGCGGTGAGTTCGGCGGCGACGACCGACGCGATCGCGCCGACATCGACCGCCGCGTCCGGGTCGGCCGCAAGCCGGGCGCGCAACTCGCCGAGGTGCCGCCGCACGGCTTCGGCCGCGCCCGGCTGCCCGGCGAGCGCGGGGTGACCTAAAACCGCGTGGACCGCCGGCACGCGCCGCTCGGGCGCCGTCACGGCCGGGGCTGCTCGGCGGCGATGCGCCGCGGCGGCGGGATGTAGGGGCGCAGGAACGCCAGCCCGAGTTCCAGGTCGCGCGCCCGGCTAGAACCCGACTCGCGCTCGACCACCAGGTGCCCGTGGAAGTTGGCACTCTCCAGTGCGGCGAGGGTGAGCGGCCAATCGACCGCGCCCTGGCCCAACACTTCTTCGCGGAACTGCCCCGTGGCGCCGCGCCGGCCGTCCCTGGCTTGCACCAGCCCCACGCGCGGCGCGAGTTCCTGTACGGCTTTCAGCAAGTCGTGCCCCCCGGAAAGTGTCGTGGCGGGGTCGAACTGCACCATCAAACTCCCCGAGTCGAATGACTCCACGAACGCGCGCAGCTTGGCCGGCTCCTCGGCCGCAGGGATGAGCACCACGCTCGCCCCGGTGCGGTCGCCCACCCCGCAAAGCATCGACAGCGCGTCGCGCAGCGTCGCCGTGCGCGTTACCTCGGCCTCGGCCGGCAGCGGCGCGAGTTGGATCAGCACGCGGCGGCAGTCCAAATCGGACGCGAGTTGGAACGCGGTGGCGATGCGGGCGAGGCGCGCGTCGAGTTCGGCCGGGTCGTCCAGCCCCCGGCGCATCGGGCACGCCAGGGCGGTCAGTTCGAGTTCGTGCGTGCGGAACAGGGCTTTCAACTCGCGCCGCCCCGTGGCACTCAGAACTTCGGGCTTGAACTGCCCGGCCGCGTCGAGGCGCACGCCGTCGAGGGCTAGTCGGCTCGCGCGGTCGAGCGCGGCGCGGAACGGCAGGCCGAAGCCCTCGAGCGGCGCGGCGAGGCGGAGGCGGCTCACGGTCGGCTCGATTCGGGCACGAGTTGGGGTGCCAATAGGGATGAGAACGGCCGCACCAGCCGGCGGAACTCGGCGGTCGGCAGGTGCACCGTCCCCCACTTTTTCGAGCGCGGGCGCATCGCGGCGGTGTAGTCGCCCGCCGGGATGGCCCGAGCGAGGTACTGACCCCCGCCGTGCTCGAACAGGTCGGGTGTGCCGTCGGGCAGGCTGTACGCGGGGCCGAGGTGGTAGACGAACGCGAGGACGCCGCGGTAGTCCGGGCCGAGGTGCGCCGCCCACCGGGCTAGCCCATCCAGGTCGGACTCGGTGGCCCAGTTCTGCCACACCAGGCGGGGGGCGTCGCGGCTGCCGCCGGGGAAGCGCCGGCCCTTCACGTCCACCACCAGCCGCGCCTGGCCGAGCACGATGAAATCGACACTTTTCAGGCCCGGCTCGCCCTCGGGCGTCGGGGTGCGCTTGGCCTCGTTGACCGCGACGTAGCCGATCTTGCGCGCGCGCAGGTACGACTCGAACGCCGCCTCGTAGTGGTTGTCGCGCTTCATGCCGCCGTCCGGGAAAGCATCTCGCGCACGGCCCCCACGAGCGAACTCGCCGCGACGGCGAGTTCGGCGCGCGTGGCGAGGTGCTTGAGCTTGACCGTCCCGGCCGCGAACTCGTCGGGGCCGGCGATGACCGCCACGAGGTGCTTGCGCTTGTCGGCGTACTCGAACTGCTTGGCCGGCTTCTTTGCGTCCGGGTAGACCTCCGACGCGATCCCCGCCGCGCGCAACTGCTGGGCGAGCCGGTGGTACTCGCCCAGGTACTCCTCGCGGAACTGCAAGACCAGCACGTCTGCCGGGGTGGCGCGGCCCCCGAGCCAGGGGTGGCCGAGTTCTTCGAGTGCCGAGAGCAGGCGGTCCACGCCGAGCGACGCGCCGACCCCAGGGAGCGCGGCCTTGGTGTACAGCCCCGCGAGGTTGTCGTAGCGCCCGCCGCTGCACACGCTACCGATGCCGGGCAAGTCGCCGAGGAAGGTTTCGCAAACAATGCCGGTGTAGTAGTCCAGCCCGCGCGCGATGGTGAAGTCGAGCCGCACGCGCGACTCGGGCACGCCGACCGCCGACAAGACCGCCAGCACGTCGCGCAGGCGGGCGACGCCGGCCTGCAGCGCCGGCGAGCCGGGGTGGCGTGCGGCGAGTTCGGCGAGGCGCTCGGCGTTCGTCCCCTGAATCGTGGCCAGTCCGAGCACCGCGCGGGCCTGCTCGCCGGTCAGGCCCGCCTCGCGCGCCATCTCGGCCTCGACGGCGTCGGCGCCGATTTTGGCGAGCTTGTCCAGGCAGCGCAGCGTCGGCACGGTCTTGTCGGCCAGCCCGAGCGAGTCGAGCAGCCCCGACAAGACTTGCCGGTGGTTCAGCCGGATCGTGACGCGCTCGATTTCCAGGCGGCGGAACAGCTCGTCGATTACCAGCAGCACCTCAGCGTCGGCGCTCACGGAAGTGGTGCCGATGGTGTCGAAGTCGCACTGCCAGAACTCGCGGTAGCGCCCGGCGGTGGGGTTCTCGCCGCGCCACACCGGACCCAGGGCGTAGCGCTTGAACGGCGTGCCGAAGTTCGCGCCGGGGAGGTGCTGCGCCGCGAAGCGGGCGAACGGCACGGTCAGGTCGAAGCGCAGCGCCACGTCGCGGTCGCCTTGGTCGCGGAAGCGGTACACCTGCCGGTCGGACTCCTCGCCGCCCTTCCCGAGTAGGACTTCGGCGTACTCGAGCGCCGGCGTGTCGATCGGGGCGAAGCCGAACTCGCGGTAGACCCGGCGGGCGCTTTCTAAGAAGCGCTCGCGCGGGATCATCAGGCTCGGCGGGTAGTCGCGGAAGCCCCGCAGGGTGCGCGGTTCGATCAGGGGCGGCATGAAGAGTGGTCGGTGGTTGGTGGTCGGTGGTCAGTAAGGGCGGCTAGCGGTTGTGGAAGCGGGTGCTGACGCGCTCGAGGAAGCGGCGCTCCTCGTCGGTGAGCGACTGCTGGCCGGTCTTGGCGATCTTCTCGAGAAGCGCGTCCATGCGGTCGAGGTCGGCCTGGCGGCGCTCGTTCTCCTTGTGCATCCGCCGGGCGGCGCGGGCGAGCAGGAAGCGCTTCACCATCGGCTGCCTCTTGGCCCGCTCGCGCGGCGCGGCCGGCTCCTCGGGGGCGGAGTAGCCGTAGCCGCCGTAGTCGCCGCCGGAGCCGAAGGTCGAGCCGCCCATGCCGCCGGCGCCGCCCATGTTCCCCATGCCGGTATCGAACTCGTCGGGCCGGACCAGCCGCCAGTAGGCGATCAGCGCCACCACCGTCGCCAGGAGCACCGGGGCGACCTCGTTGAACCCCAGCGCGACGATGGTGGCCAGCCCGGCGACCACGAACCCGGCGTAGGCCGTGACCGCCACAGCACTTTGGTCGTCGGAGCGCGACGCCACCGCCCCTTGCAGCACGCCCCCCATGTCGAGCGGCCACGCGGGCAGCAGGTTCACGAGGAGCAGCACCCAGCTCAGCCAGACGAAGCGGTGCAGCCAGACCAAAGCTCGGGGCAGGAGGGCGCGGTCGGCGCCCTGGATTTTCGTCGCCTCCGCGGTCAGCTCGGCAGGGTTCGTGGTTTTGGCGATGCGCTCGGCCTCCCGGTCGGTGAGTTCCTTCGGCGTGCTCGACCCCGATTCGTAGAGCCGAACCGCGAAGCCGCTGGTGTAGGTGCGCTGGTCGCGGTGGTTCCGCACTTCGGTGAGGTACGGGTCGGCCAGCGGCCTCAGGTTCGGCACGAAGCCGAAGGCGACCAAGACCGCCGACCCGGCCAGCACGCTCACCCCGCTCGCCGCCAGCCCGCCGAGCGAGCCGAGGACTTGGCCGCGCGGGTCGTGCGGGAACTCGGCGCCCCGCAGCCCCCCGGCCGGCCAGAGGAGCAGTTCCTCCAGGTCGCCGCCGCAGCG
>CAXTPM010000407.1:0-5249 GCA_964245865.1 uncultured Fimbriiglobus sp.
TTCGAGGCACTTCTCGCCGCCGCGAAGCCCGGTCAGCCAGTCGTGGACGAGTACCAGGCGCGTCACGGAAACTCGGCCCCCCGGCGGGTGGTGGTCCGGTCGCGCCGGCGGTTTAGCGGTTGTAGGGAAGAAAATCCCCCCAGGGGAGTGCGTTCGCACTCGATCTGTGCTACCGTTTCGATACGATTCGTAAAGTGCGACCCCGGCGCGCGCCGCGGAAGCCGAAAGACTAGAAGGCGGGTCGGCAGCGGCCGGCGCGATCAAAGGGGCGACCGTCATGGCACTCGCGCTGAACATCGGCAAGTGCAGCTTGCTCGGCAACTACCGCGAAAACAACGAAGACTCGATCGAGGTCAAGCAGTTCCCTGATCTCATTGTGAGCATCGTCGCCGACGGCATGGGCGGGCAGGCCGCGGGCGAGGTGGCCAGCAAGAAGGCCATCGACATCATCCCCCGCGAACTCCGCAAGAATCTGACTGCCCACCTCAACCCCGAGGGCGTCAAGACGGTGGTGAAGCGCGCCATCGTCCAGGCCAACGAGGAAATCATGGCGATGGGCGCCATGGACAAAGACCTCAAGAACATGGGCACCACGGTGGTCATGGCCATCTGGCGCAAGGGCGGCGAGATGTACGTCGCGGGGGTGGGCGACAGCCGCTGCTACCTGATGCGCGACAACAGTATCACGCAACTCACGACCGACCACAGCCTCGCCCAAGCGCTCGTGGAGGCCAAGACGATCACCGCCGCCGACGCCAAGGAGCACCGCTTCAAGAACGTCTTGTGGAAGTACCTCGGCAGCAAGGAAGTCGGCGACGGTCCCGACGTGGCGGTCATCCAGGTGCAGCCCGGCGACAAGCTACTTCTGTGCAGCGACGGCCTCACCGGCTCGGTGCCCGACGAGCAGGTCTTAAGCTACGTGGCTCAACAGGCCGACATGCAGGCCTGCGCCGAGGGACTCGGGGCGCTGGCGCTCGAACTCGGGAGCCGGGACAACGTGTCGAGCATTATGATCGAAGTGATTTCGGCGAACTAGAGCGGCCAGTTGTTCGGCCCCGGCGAGTCCAGAGACCTCACCCCCCCGGCCCCCTCTCCCAGGAGGAGAGGGGGTGAGCGTGCCGGGCGAGTCGAGGCTAAGCGCTTGCCGGACTCGCCATTGTTTGATGCAGCGCACCACGCTCACCCCCTCTCCTCCTGGGAGAGGGGGCCGGAGGGTAAGGTCTCTGGACTCGCCGGGGCCGAGAAGCCCGTCACCAGCGCCCGCCGCCCGCCGCCCTCGGCGTGCGACAACTCCACCGTCAGCCGCCGCGCGGGCAGGGCAACCGCCACCAAATCAGCCCACTCGATTAGGCACACGCCGCCCGCCGTCAGGTACTCCTCGAAGCCGAGTTCCAGGAACTCGCGCGCACTTCTGAGGCGGTAGGCGTCGAAGTGCAACACCGGAACCCGCCCGGCGTACTCATGCACCAAGGTAAACGTCGGACTCGTCACCGCCGCGAGGTTCGCCACGCCCAGCCCCTCGCAGACGGCGCGCACGAGTGTCGTCTTGCCCGCCCCGAGTTGTCCGACGAGCGCCACCACGTCGCCGGCCACCAGGGACGCGCCGAGCCGCCGGCCGAGCGCCTCGGTGTCGGCCAAGGTCGGCAGCTCTATTGTTTCTTCAACGGTCCACGAGCCACGCGTCACGCGTCACGTTCCTACTGCTTGGCCTTCTGGCGGTTGAGCCGCGTAACCTTGTGCCGCAGGTACGCAGTCATGAACTCGTCAAGGTCGCCGTCAAGAATCTGCGCCACATGCGGTGACTTGACTTCGATGCCCTCCCGCTCGTCGCGCACGAGGGTGTACGGCTGCGTGATGTAGCTGCGGATTTGGCTCCCGAACGCGATCTCGCCCTTGGCGTCGTAGCGGTTGGCGATGTCCCCGAGGCGCTTTTCCTCCTCGATGGCGTAGATGCGCGCCTTGAGAAGTGCGAGCGCGTTGGCGTAGTTCTTGGGCTGGCTGCGCTCGGTGCGGCTCTCGCCGCGCACCTCGCGGCCGCCGTAGTTGTAAATCAGGCGCACGCCGGACTGCGTTTTGTTCTGGTGCTGCCCGCCGGGGCCGCCGCTGCAGAACGTCTGCATTTCGAGCTTGTTTTCGTTGATCTCGACCACGATGCTGTCGTCCAACTCCGGCACCACGTCCACGGCCGCGAAGCTGGTTTGCCGCGTGTCGCCGCTGCCGAACGGGCTGATGCGCACGAGCCGGTGGACGCCAATTTCCGACTGTAAGTAGCCGTAGGCATACGGGCCGATCACGCGGAACTCGCAGCTCTGCACGCCGGCCTCGATGTTTTCGACTTCGTCGACGAGTTCGACCTTGAACCCGTGCTGCTCGGCCCAGCGCACGTACATGCGGCGCAACATGTCGGCGAAGTCGCAGGAATCCGTACCGCCCTGGCCGGCCTGGATGCGCACCACCGCGTTCGACGGGTCGGTCTTGCCCGACATCATCGCGCGCAGCTCGAACGCCCCCAACTCGCGCTCGGCCTCGGCCAGAGTCGGCTCGATCTCGGCCTCGAAGCTCGGGTCTTCGTCGGCCAGCTCGCCCATCGCCTCAATGTCGGTCAGCGCCTTCTCGATCTGCTCGTAGGGTTTCAGGAGTGCGTTCTGGGCCTTGATCTTCTTGATGGTGTCCTGCGCGGCCTCGGGGCTGTCCCAGAAGGTCGGCTCGGCCTGGCGGGCCTCGAGTTGGTCGCGGTCGGCTAGGCGCGCGGGGATGTCAAAGTGACCCCCGGAGCGCGCTCAGTCGGGTCGTCACGTCGTCGGTGCGGCGGCGCAGGTCGGGACTCATTTCGCACTTCTCCGGTCGCAGTCTGGGTAGTGTGGCCCTATTCTAGCAGCCCGCACCGCCGCGCGAATCTCAACTGAAGGGGACCGACCGATGACCGACCTCAAAGACCGCGTGGCGATTATCACCGGCGCCGGCTCCGGCGTCGGGCGGGCCACCGCCAAACTGTTCGCCGCGCGGGGGGCGAAAGTCGTCCTCGCCGGCCGCGACGGCGCGAAACTCGCCGAGGCGTCCGCAGGCTTATCGGATGCGCTGGCCGTGCCGACCGACGTGAGCGTCGCCGCGCAGTGCCAGGCGCTCGCGGCGAAGACTCTAGAGCGCTTCGGCCGCATCGACATCCTGGTGAACTCGGCGGGCATTAACCTCAAGGCGCGCACGATGCGCGAACTGACGCCCGAGTCGTGGGACAAAATGATCCGCGTCAACCTCGACGGCGCGTTCTACTGCATCCACGCGGTGCTGCCGACCATGCTGACCCAGAAAGACGGCGTGGTGGTCAACATCGTCAGCGTGGCCGGGAAGCGCGGCAACCCGCTGGGCGGCGCGGCCTACGTCGCCGCGAAGTTCGGCATGGGGGGCTTGGGCACCGTACTCGGCAACGAGGAGAAGGACTCGGGCGTGCGCGTCTGCAACATCTACCCCGGCGAGATCGACACCCCCATCCTGAGCGAGCGGCCGACGCCGGTGAGCGAGGCCCAGCGCGCCGCGATGCTCCAGCCGGAGGACGTGGCGGGCGCGGCGCTGTTCGCGGCCTGCTTGCCGGCGCGGGCGTCGGTGCCGGAGATCATCCTGAAGCCGACGGGGCAGTTGTATTTTTAGGCCATCGGCGGGCCGCGGAGACCTCACCCCCCGGCCCCCTCTCCCAGGAGGAGAGGGGGCCGGGGGGTGAGGTCGCTTCCGCGGGCCGGGCAATTCACACCCCGTGCCGCCCCAGCCACGCCGCCAACTCCGCCGACCACGGCGCCCCCTCGCTCGGCTCGAACTCCAGCGTGTGGTGCGCCCCGGTGTACTCGCGCACCATCAGCGACTCGCAGGTGAGTCCCGCCAAGTACCGCCGGGTCGCTGCGTTGTCGATGACACGATCCCCCCCGGCGAGCAGACACGCTACCGGGGGGCGGGTGCGGCGGCGGGTGCGGCGCAGGTAGGCGTCCAGCATCGCGCTGGCCACGAAGAAGCGCGCGGTCGCCTCGTGGGTGTCGTGGCGGTTCTCGCGCAAGAACTGCTGCCACGCCGGGTCGGCGGTGAACAGGTCGGGGTCGTTCAGCGGCAGCGGGAAGCGCCGCGTCGGCCGCAACAGCCGCGCGGCCAGCATCCGCAACCGCAGCGTCAACGGCGGACTCACGCGCGGGCGGAACCCCGGCGTGATCAGGGCCACCGCCTGCACCAGCCCCGGCTCGAACGCGGGGAGTGCCAAGGCGAGCTTGCCGCCCCAGGAGATGCCGACGAGTGCGGTCGGGAGGGCCGATCGGTCCCGCCGCTCGCGCCGGACTAGCTCGGCGATGTCGCGGAGCAGCCGTCGGAAACCGGGCGCGTCGCCGGGGCGCGCGGTGTTCAGGCCCGCGCCGCGCCGGTCCACGAACAGCACTTCGTAGCCCCGGTCGGCGAACTCGTCCCGAGTTCGGGTGTACCACCCGGCGTGACTGCGGGCGCCGTGCAGGAAGACCAGCCGGGCACGCGGCCTGCCGGCAGGCCGCGTGCGCCGCAGGTAAAACTCGTAGCCGTCCGAGGCGCGGAACACTTCGACGCTCACGGCCCGAACACCGCCTCACTCCGCACGGTGTGGACCGCCAGGCGCACGGGGTCGGGCGTCACCGCCAGCCCCGGCCCGGTCAGCCGCGGCGCCCAGCCGCCCCGCCCGAAGGTGATGTCTTCCTCGGTCAGCCAGTCGAACAGCAAGCGGCGGTCATACGACCCCTCGCGGTGCCGGATGCCCCGCACCGACGTGGCGAAGTGCCGGCCCGCTGCACTCAGGATGCCCGACTCGCCGACCTGACACCCCAGTTGCACCCACCGCCCGGCGCGTGCGGCGAACTGCGCCAGGCGCAGGGTCGGGACGAAGCCGCCGCACTTGGAGAGGCGCAGGTTGAACGCCTCGCCGTACCCGAGTTTGACCGCCCGCTCGGCGTCGGTCATCGAACACAGCGACTCGTCGAGGACGAACCCGACGCTCGGGTCGATCCCCCCGGCGGCGCGGACTTCGCGCAGGACTTCGATGTCGCCGTGCCGCACCGGCTGCTCGACGCTGCTGACGCGCGCGGGCGCCAGTTCGGCCACGCGCGCCGCCACCTCGCCGGGTGGCCACGCCTCGTTGGCATCGACGCGCAGGTCCATCAGCGGGCCGACGCAGCGGCGCACGGTGCGCAGCCGCCTGGCGTCCGACTGGCCCGCGATGCCGACTTTGACCTTGAGCGCGTCGAACCCGT